>JAOTUO010000219.1 GCA_029863845.1 Myxococcales bacterium | reverse complement strand
ATGAGGCGCAGGCGGGCGAGGTCGATGTCGAGGTGGTCGAGGAGCAGGGCGTTGAGAACCTTGCCGAAGAGGAACAGCGGACTGGCGTAGTTCTCGATGCGCTTGTCCGACAGCGCGGCCTGGCTCGACTGGCGCGAGATCTGGCGCAGGGCCACCACGAGCACGCGGTCGGCGCCCAGCCGCAGTGCCGGCGCCAGCGGCGTGTTCATGCGGAGCCCGCCGTCGGCGTAGTAGGTGCTGGCCACCCGCACCGCCGGAAAGAGCACGGGAATTGCGGCCGATGCGAGAGCGTGGGTGGGGAGCAGCCGCGTCGCGCGCGGATCCATCAGCGGGTCGCCGGTCCACTGCGCGACGCGGCGTTCGCGGGTCTCGATGAAGACCACCACGCGACCCGTGGCGATCTGGGTCGCCGCCACGCACACGCTGCCGACGCGACCGTCTCGTACGTTGGTCCGGATCGAACGCCACGGGATGGCCTTCAGGACGAGTCGCTCCAGCGCCTCGGTGTTCAGGAGCCCGTAGAGGCGCTCGGGGGGCTCGCCGCTGCGCACCGCGCGCGCCACCCGCCGCAGGCCGAGGAGGCGGCGGGGGAGGCGGATCAGGTCCAGCGCCGAGAGCGGGAACACGTTCTCGAGGCGCATGGAGGTCCAGAAATCGACGAGGCGGGAGCCGCGCTCGGGGCCCAGGTGGGCCGTGGCGGCCAGGTAGCAGGCGTGGATGGCCCCCACCGAGGTGCCGGAGATGACGTCGAAGGCGATCGGGTGGCCGAGGCGCTTCGGAAGCTCCTCGAGGACGTAGCGAACGACGCCCGCTTCGTAGGCGCCGCGGGCGCCGCCGCCGGAGAACACGATCGCGCGACGCGGGAGTCCGCCCCCTTCTGCCTGCGTCGGGGCGCTCACCGGATCGGCTCGGGCTCAGCCCACCCGCTCGACGTATGCGCCGGTGCGGGTGTCCACGCGGATCCGCTCGCCCTCCTTCACGAACAGCGGCACCTGGAGGACGGCTCCCGTCTCGAGGGTGGCGGGCTTGGTGGCGCCGGAGGCCGTGTCGCCCTTCATGCCTGGCTCGCACTGCGAGACGGCGGCCTCGATGAAGGCCGGCAGCTCGATGTTGATGGGCTGACCGCGCCAGAAGAGGACGTCGACGACGAGGTTCTCGAGGAGGTACTTCTTCGCATCCCCGACCTGCTCGCTGGAGAACGGGACCTGTTCGTAGGAATCCGAATCCATGAACACGAGCTGTTCGCCGTCCCGGTAGAGGAACTGCATCTTGCGGTCGTCGATGTCGGCGATTTCGACCTTCTCGCCGGAGCGAAAGCGCCGGTCGAGCACGCGCCCGGTCTTCAGGTTCTTCACCTTGGTCCGCACGAAGGCCCCGCCCTTTCCGGGCTTCACGTGCTGGAAGTAGACGATGACGAAGGGCTCTCCGTCGAGCTGGAGCTTGAGTCCGTTTCGGAACTGCGAGGTGTCCACGGCCATGGCGGCTCCGGTCGGGCGAGATGCCGGGCGGCCCAGTCTACCGGCTCTTGGCCGAGCCGGCCCGCGGTGGCTAGATGGGTGCGGCTTCGAGGCGCAGGGCGCCGTCGCCGGCGCGGGCGAGGCCGATCCGGTAGCCCGGGCGGAACCCCAGCTCGCGCTCGGCGCGCCGGGTGTCCAGGGTGAAGCCGTAGCGGAGGTGCCGGGTCTCCACCGACGCGCTGGCCGTCTCGCTTCCCAGCCAACGGAATCCCGCGCCGAGCCACCCGAGGAGGGTGGTGGGCACCGGCACGTTCGACCGCCCCGTCCAACTCGCGAGCACGGAGAGCGGGACCGCTTCGCTGCCGGCGATGTTGTAGATGCCCGAGGTCGGTGCGGTCAGGGCGGCTCGCACGGCGCGTGCCACGTCCTTGTCCGAGACCAGGGCGCAGATGGGGTCGAACCCGATCGCGCGCAGGCGCGGGCCCGGGGGGCCTTCCAGCGCCGGGTTCAGGTAGACGTAGCCCCCCTCCGCGACCACCGTCGGCACCCGCAGCAGCAGGATGCGCAGGCGGTCGTTGTGAACCTCGCCGTGGAAGATCATGTCGCAGTCGATCCACGAGCGGATGTCCGGGGCGACGTCGGGATCGAGGTCCAGCTCGCTGTCCTCGTCGAAGCGGTTCGCGTTGCCCGGCGGCAGCTTGTAGACGGATGCGCTGCTGATCGCCACCAGGCTTCGCACCGACGGGTCCTCGAGGCTGTGCTGGAGGACCAGCCGCGCCTCTGCGGTGCGCTCCGGGAGACCCGCGAGGGTCGGCGCGGAAACGCCGGCGGGTGCGCCGTGGCGCGGGACGTAGATCACCGCGTCGATCTCGGCGCCTCGGTAGCGTGCCGAGTGGAAGAGGTCGCTCACCGGCCGGTGCTTGGCCAGCTCGAGCCGGGCGTACACGACCCGCGGCTCGGTCCCCGCGAGGAAACGGTCGAAGGAGCGGGGCGGGGGCCCGTCGCCGGTGGCCAGGATCCTCCCGATGTCGGGGTCGTGGAACAGGGCCTTCACGACGCGCCGGCCGATGGGCTCGTCGGCGTGGGTTACCAGGACGTTGCTCACCGCCGGCTCCGATCCACGAGGTGCTGCACGTCGCGGCGAACCTGGTTGGCGATGTAGCGCACGAGTCGCGCGTCGTCGGCGCCTTCCGGGCCGAAGCGCTCGTGGTAGCGAAGAGGCTCGCCGTAGACGATGCGGTACGAAACGGGGTAGGGCAGCAGACCCAGCGGGCCCAGCCAGGGGAAGGTGGGCGTGATGGGCGCGACGGGCAGGCCCAGCCGGCGCGCCAGGGGCTTGAGGTCGTAGAGGATCGGCGCCTGGTCGTCGCTGCCGATGATGGCCACCGGAACGATGGGTGCGCCGGCCCGCAGCGCCTGCTCCACGAACCCCACGCGAAACCGCTGCAGCCGGTAGCGCTGGGTGATCGTCTTGCGGATGGCGTCGATCCCCTCCGGGAA
Organism: Myxococcales bacterium; assembly: GCA_029863845.1. Taxonomy (GTDB): domain Bacteria; phylum Myxococcota_A; class UBA9160; order UBA9160; family SMWR01; genus JACZXC01. The sequence continues at coordinate 4,181 of JAOTUO010000219.1, read as the reverse complement.
GACCAGCACGACATTTCCGTCGTCGAGCAGGTCGGCGAAGTTCTCCCGGGTTCCGATCACCTGCCCGACCCGCGCGAAGAAGATGTTGACCCACGGCAGGGAGCCGGCCCAGCGGTCGACGATGGCGCGCGGCAGCCGGGGAGGGTCCGTGTTCAGCAGCGAGTCGGTGACGACCATGGCGCCGTCGAAGGGGAACACGCCCCCGTGGTTGGCGGCCAGGATCGCGGGCCCCTCGGCGGGGAGGTTCTCGTGGCCCTGGCTCCGGACCCGGAAGTAGAGCCGGTAGAGCGCGTAGAACAGGGGAAAGGCTCGCTTTACGATGCGGGGGGAGAAGCCGTAGCGGTCGTAGCGCGCCTCGCCCTCGACGAGGTGGGTGAGGGCGGCGAGTCGCTGGCGCTCGTCATCGCCCAGAAGGCGATCGAGCCAGCCGTCGGGCGCGGGAAGCTCGACCTCGTCGAGCGTGGGCGTGGTCGTCCAGCGCCGGCGGTGGATCCTCGCCAGGTTCGGCTCGCCCGCTCGGCCCGCCGGGCGGGTGCTTGCCGTCGCCTCGTCATGCGCCGCCGTCTCCGGCCGCTCCGGCGTCTCTCGGGCGGCGGGCCGGGGCTGCGTTCGGATCGCCCTCGGCGCGGCGGGCCGCGGCGCCGGGCGCACCGGCGCGCGCGCGGCGATGAGCGCGTCGAGACGCTCCAGGAAGGGATCGATCTCCTCCGCCTCGGCGAAGGGGTCCGAGCCGAGCACGGACGGCGTCGCGGGGACGGGCACGAGGACCTCCACCGGGGCGTCGGCGGGAGCGCTCGGAACCGTGGTCTTCACGAGCCGCCCCCCGCGTCTGCGTCTTGCACGCGCACCTCGAGCTCCTCGGCGAGCTGGGCCATCACCTTCGCCCCGCGGTCCTTCGGCGCGTACTCCACGACGGACAGACCTCGCGACTGCGCCTCGTCGATCTTCACGTGGTAGCCCACGACCGTGTGAGCGATCTCCTTCGGGAAACGGGCTTTGAGCCGGTCGAGGATCTCGTGGGCGAGGCGCGTCCGGCGGTAGAACGTCGGCACGACCATCGTGATGCGGAGGCTCGGGTGGGCGTAGCGGCGGCGCACGGTAGCGATCGTGCGCATCAGCTCTGCACAGCCGTCCATCGCCAGGTAGGTCAGAGGCACCGGCACGACGACCTCGGCGGAGGCGCGCAGGACGTTGAGCGTCAGGGGGCCGAAGGAGGGCGGCGCGTCGAAGAACACGAAGTCGTAGCGGTCGAGCTCGGGGGCCTCGGCGAGGGTCCGGGTGAGCCGCCCGGTGGGATCGGGATCTTCGCCCCCCTCCCAGGTCGGGAAGAGGGCCAGGGACTTGTTGGCGACGATCACGTCGAGGTTCGGAATGCGGGTGCGCGTGATCGGAAGCACGGCGGACGGGTCGCGCGCCGGGTCCAGCTCGGCGGTGACGGCGCGGTCGAGCCCGGGATCCCCGAGCACCGTGTCGAGCAACAGCTCGATGGAGGAGCGGCGACTGCGGCGGACATTCAGGCCCAGGACCTTGCCGAGCTGGCCCTGGGGATCCATGTCGATGCCGAGGACCCGCCGCCCGCGGTGCAGGGCGAGATAGGCGGCCAGATTGGCCACGAGCGTGGTCTTGGCGCTCCCGCCCTTCTCGTTGATGAAGGCGATGCGGCGCGGATGGAGCACTCGACCCCCCTCGCGGGCGCTCTCCGATAGCGATCAGTCCGACGGCGAGTGGAGGATCAGCAACAGCCTCGTCAGCTTGCGGCTGAGCCGGCGGATGCGTCTCGCGGATACCCTCTTCTGCCTACTCTCTAACGGGGGGGGTGTCAACCAAGAAAGAGAATAACAGCTTTTCGACCGCCGGTCCGGGGAAAAATCACACACCGCGGCCGGGCGCGCGGACGCGGGGCGTCCGAAGCCCAGGGGGGACCCCCCGAGGTGCGGGCCTACCCCTTGGCGGCCTGGACGGCGCTGGTCAGGGCGGGGACGATCTCGAGCAGGTCAGCGACGACGCCCAGGTCCGCGACCTCGAAGATCGGGGCGTCCGGATCCTTGTTGATCGCGATGATGAAGTTCGAGGTCTTCATCCCGACGAGGTGCTGGATCGCGCCCGAGATGCCGCAGGCGATGTAGAGCTTCGGCTGCACGACCTGTCCCGACGAGCCGACCTGGTACTCGTGCGGCAGCCAGCCCGCGTCGACGACGGGTCGCGAAGCCCCCATCGCGCCGCCCAGTGCATCGACCAGGGGCTTGAGCACCTCCTGGAACTTCTCCGGAGCGCCCACGCCGCGGCCGCCCGCGACGATGACGTTGGCCTTGGTGAGGTCGACACCCTTCGACTCGGCGATCTTGGTCTCCACGAAGCGCACCCGGAGGTCGTCGGCGCTCAGCGAGAGCTCGAGCTGGCTCACGCTGCCGTCCGTGGCGCCCTCGAAGGCCGCCGTGGCGCCGGGCTGAACGGTGGCGACGGCCTTCTCGCTGGAGATCGTCAAGCGCGCATCGAGCTTGCCGTTGAAGACGCGGCGGTGGTAGACGATCTTGCCTTCCTCCACCTCGATCGAGAAGCAGTCGCTCACGAAGCCGGCGTCGAGCTCCGCCGCCACGCGCGGCGCGATGTCCCAGCCGCTCGGCGTGTTCGAGAAGAGGATCACGTCGGCGCCGGAGGCTTCGATCGCAGCCCGCACGGCGACGCCGAGCGTGTCGACGCTGTAGTGCTCCAGGAGCTCGTGATCCGCGGCGAAGACCTCGCCGCCGCCCCGCTTGGCGAATTCCTCGGCGAGGGCGCCGATCCCCTTGCCGGCGACGAGACTCTTGACGTCGCGGCCGGTGGCGCCCGCCACCTTCTGCGCGAAGGTCGCGACCTCGAAGCTCGCCTCACGGATGGCGCCCTTCTGGACTTCTGCGACGATGAGGATGCTGCCCATCGCTGGCTCTCCTGTTCTTCCGAGATTCGTGCCTGCGCTTCGATCCGGCGCCGCACGGGTTGTCGCTCCGGTCTCGCCCGTAGGGCGCGACGCCGGCTAGAGCAGGCCGAGTTCCTTGATCTTCCCCACGAGGCGGTCGGCGATCTCCTGGGTCGATCCCTCCAGGATCTCGGCGCGTTCGCCCTTGACCGGCGGGCTGATCTTCTCGATCCGCACCTTGACCGCGGCGGCACCCACCTGGCCGCCGAGCCCGAGATCCGCGATCGACTTGACGTCGAAGGGCTTCTTCTTGGCCGCCATGATGCCCTTGAGCGACGCGTAGCGGACCTGGTTGATGCCGGTCTGCACGGCGATGACACAGGGAGACCGCAGCTCGACCACCTCGCGGGCGCCGCCCTCGATCTCGCGATCGATACGCAGCGTTCCGTTGGAGCGCTCCACCTTGACCGCGGCCGTCGTGTGGGGCATGTCGGTGAGCCCGGCCAGCATCGGCGCGATCGCGGCGAAGTTGCCGTCGTCCGACATCATCCCCATGATGACGAGATCCGGGCTCTCCGCCTTCACGATCGCCGCGAGGATCTTCGCCAGGCCGATCGCATCGGACGCCTCGGCCTCGGGATCCTTGACGTGGATGGCCCGGTCGGCTCCCATCCCCAACGCGGTGCGCAGGGCCTGGGTGACCCGATCGGGGCCGATCGACACGACGACGACCTCGGCCTCTGCGGCGTCCTTGATGCGGAGCGCCTCCTCGAGTGCGTAGGTGTCGTAGGTGTTGATCTCGAACTTGATGCCCTCTTCCTGGATCCACGCGCCGTCGGACCGGATGTCCAGCCGCGCATCCTGGTGGGGCACCTGCTTGAGGCAGACGATGATCTTCATGTCCGGGGCAAGCCTCCAACAGTGGATGGGCCCGGTGCAGTCTGCTTCCCGGGCCCGGAAGGCGATCGAACCCTACCTGACGAAAATGTCCATTTCAAGCGACGGGACGGCCAAAAGTGACTCGGATTCAGGTGTTTAGCTCCCCGGCGCAGCGGCTCCGCATCGACGTCGAGCGACGCGTACGGGACCGCCGCAGATCCACCCCCGGCGCGTGGACGGTCTGATGTACACTCCGCGGGCGAGCGCTTCTGCTCCCCGATGTTCTCTCGTCGCACGGAGGCCCGAGTCCGATGTCGATCGCAACCACCCCTTCCGGCTTTCGCGCTGCCGCCGCAGCGATCCTGAACGTCGCGGCGGTGCTCCTGCTGGCCGGGCCCGCCGTCGG
>JAOTUO010000010.1 GCA_029863845.1 Myxococcales bacterium | reverse complement strand
CGGCCGGACGCGCCGTCCCGAACCCGCGGGCGCCCCTGGGGACGCGGGCTCGGGGACCGGGGCTCGCACGACCGCCGCGGAGCTCGCCAAGAAGCAGCGCGACATCTCCATCTCCGAGTTCTTCGCCAAGAACCGCCACCTGCTCGGCTTCGACAACCCCTCCAAGGCTTTGCTCACCGCGGTGAAGGAAGGCGTCGACAACGCGCTCGACGCCTGCGAGGAAGCCGGCGTCCTGCCCGACATCCGGGTCGAGATCCAACAGATCTCCGAGACGCGCTTCCGGGTGGCCATCGAGGACAACGGACCCGGCATCGTGAAGAGCCAGGTACCCAAGATCTTCGGGAGCCTCCTCTACGGCTCGAAGTTCCACCGCCTGCGTCAGAGCCGCGGCCAGCAGGGCATCGGTATCAGCGCTGCCGGCATGTACGGGCTCCTCACCACGGGCAAGCCCGTGATCATCACCTCACGCGTCGGCCCGAAGCAGCGGGCGCATCACATCGAGCTCGTGATCGACACCAAGCGCAACGAGCCGAAGGTGAAGCGGGACGAGGAGGTCGACTGGGACCGCGACCACGGCACGCGCGTCGAGATCGAGCTCGTCGGCGCCTACCGCGGCGGCCAGCACTCCGTGGATGCCTACATCCGCCAGATCTCCCTCGCCAACCCCCACGCCCGGATCACGTACGTGCCGCCCAAGGCGGAGGAGCACGGAGCCGAGCACGAGTTCCCGCGCGTGAGCGAGCAGGTCCCGCCCGAGACGGCGGAGATCATGCCGCACCCCTACGGCGTCGAGCTGGGCGTGCTGATGCAGATGTTTCGCGACACCCGGGCCCGCAACCTGCGCTCGTGCCTGACGGGCGACTTCAGCCGCGTCTCTCCGCGCACGGCGAACGAGATCTGCCAGCGGGCGAACCTTCCGCCCACGCGCCGGCCGGGCGACCTCACGCGCGACGAAGCCGACAAGATCCACCAGGCCATCCAGAAGACGAAGATCATGGCGCCGCCGACGGATTGCATCGCACCCATCGGCGACGTGCTGATCGAGGCGGCGCTCCGGGCCGAGGTGAAGGCCGACTTCTACGCTTCGGTCTCGCGCCGGCCGACGGTATACCGCGGCAATCCCTTCCTGATCGAGGTCGGCCTGGCCTACGGCGGCGACCAGTCCGCCGACGAGCCGATCACCGTCTACCGCTACGCCAACCGCGTGCCCCTCCAGTACCAGCAGGGCGCCTGCGCGATCACCAGGGCCATCACAGGCACCGATTGGAAGAAGTATCAGCTGCAACAGCCGCGGGGGGCGCTGCCCGTGGGGCCGATGCTGATCATGGTCCACATCGCGAGCGTCTGGGTGCCCTTCACCTCCGAGAGCAAAGAGGCCATCGCTCACTATCCGGAGATCATCAAGGAGATCCGGCTCGGACTGCAGGATTGCGGACGCAAGGTTGCGACGTACATCCGCAAGCGAAAGCGCGCAGGCGACGAGGCCAAGAAGCGCGCCTACATCGAGAAGTACATTCCGCAGGTCGCCGTCGGCCTGCAGCAGATCCTGGGCCTCAGCGACGTCGCGCGCGACAAGGTGGTGAAGTCCCTGACGGACGTTCTCGAACGAAGCCGGAGGATGTGAAGGTGGCCGCGCGGAAGAAGACGAAGAAGACCGCGGGCAAGCACGCCCGGATCGCGGCGAGCGACGTCGCGAAGCGCAACCAGAAGCTGGACACGCTGACGCTCGAGCTCATCGGCGAAACGGCCGCCGGCGTCCACGGGGACATCCTCAAGCGCAGGAAGCCCGACCTCTCCTTCCCCATCCGCTCGCTCAAGAACGTCTCGTACTCCACGCAGAAGGGGTACTTCGAGATCGGCCGCCAGAAGAAGACACGCACGCTCACCGTCAACACCGTGAAGAGCTTCGCGCAGACGCTGCGGATGATGGGGCTCTCGAAGGAGCTCATCGAGACGAACGACTTCGCGACGAAGCGGGACGCCTACTACCAGAGCAAGAACTGGGACGAGGCGAAGTTCGACGAGCAGAGCGAGTCCGACACGGTGATGGACGACATCGAGGCGATGTTCTCGATCCGGGGCGCCTCGCGCGAGCAGCTTCGCTTCGTCCCGGACGAGCACGGCGGCGCCGTGGCGGGTCGCCTCGTGGTCCTCGACCCGGACCGCGAAACCGGCGAGGTGGAGCGCATCGACTGCACGCGCTTCGGATCCGGCGCCTACTCGATTCCCTCCACCGTCGAGCACCTCTCCTTCGAGACCGATGCGAAGTTCATCCTCGCCATCGAAACCGGCGGTGTGTTCCAGCGGCTTCAGAGCCACAAGTACTGGCAGACGGCGAATTGCATCCTGATCTCCATGGCGGGCGTCCCCACCCGGGCGACGCGCCGCTTCATCCGCAAGCTGTCGGACGAATGCCGGCTGCCGGTCTACGCCTTCGTCGACTGCGACCCCTACGGGATCTCGAACATCTACCGCACGCTGAAGGTGGGCTCCGGCAATGCAGCCCACCTGTCCCAGTTCTTCTGCGTCCCGCACGCGAGCTACCTGGGCGTGACCCCCAAGGACATCGTCGACTACCGCCTCCCCACCCACCCCCTCCAGGAGGTGGACGTCAAGCGGGCGCGCGACGCGCTCAAGAACGACCCCTTCTTCAAGACCCACAAGCCCTGGCAGCAGGCCATCGAGCAGCTCCTCAAGATGGGCGTGCGCGCCGAGCAGCAGGCCCTGGCCAAGTGGGGCCTCAACTACGTGATCGAGGAGTACCTGCCCCGGAAGCTGGAGAACCCCGCGAAGTTCCTGCCCTGACTGGCCGGGCCTCGCGTCGGCCCCCTTGCCGGCCGGGCCTCCCCGGCGCGCCCGGGTGTTATTCTCTGCTCCCGCCATCGACCGCGGGAGACGAGAGGGAATGAAGGGCATCGTGCTGGCGGGAGGATCGGGGACGCGGCTCCACCCGATCACCAAGGGCGTGAGCAAGCAGCTCCTGCCGATCTACGACAAGCCGATGGTGTACTACCCGCTCGCGACGCTGATGCACGCGGGCATCCGCGAGATCCTGCTGATCTCCACGCCCGAGGACCTGACGGCATACGAGCGACTGCTGGGCGACGGTAGCCGCTTCGGGATCGGGATCCGGTACGCCGAGCAGCCCCGGCCGGAGGGGCTCGCGCAGGCCTTCCACATCGGACGCGAGTTCGTGGGGGGCGACCGCGTGGCCCTAGCCCTCGGCGACAACGTCTTCTACGGCCACGGCCTGCCGGACATCCTCCGCAGCGCCGCCGCGCGAAAGAGGGGGGCAACGGTCTTCGGCTACTGGGTGCGCGACCCCGAGCGCTACGGCGTGGTGGAGTTCTCGAGCGACCGGAAGGTCGTGGGGATCGAGGAGAAGCCCGTCTTGCCGCGCTCCCACTACGCCGTCACCGGAATCTACTTCTACGACAACCGCGTGCTCGACATCGCGGCCGACCTCGAGCCGTCGCCGCGCGGCGAGTTCGAGATCACCGACGTCAACCGCGCCTATCTGGCCGCGGGCGAACTACACGTGGAGCTGCTCGGTCGCGGCATCGCCTGGCTCGACACCGGCACCCACGAGTCCCTGCTCCAGGCCTGCACCTTCGTCGAAACGATCCAGGAACGTCAGGGCCTCAAGATCGCGTGTCTCGAGGAGATCGCGTACCACCAGGGCTACATCAGCCGTGAAGACCTGCTCCGCACCGGGAGGGAGATGGGCAAGTCGCGCTACGGCGAGTACCTCATCGGGATCGCCGCGGAAGACGCCTGACCGCATGCGGTTCCGAGAAACCGAGCTGCCCGGTGTGATCCTCGTCGAGCCCGACGTCTACACCGATGAGCGGGGCTTCTTCGTCGAGACCTACCACGCGCCCCGCTACCGCGCGGGCGGCATCCGCGAGGCCTTCGTACAGGACAACCACTCGCGTTCCGCGCGGGGGACGCTGCGCGGGCTCCACGGGCAGTTCCCCCACTGCCAGGGAAAGCTCGTGCGGGCGACCGAGGGGGAGATCTTCGACGTCGCCGTGGACGCGCGCCGGGGGTCGCCGACCTACGGCGGCTTCGTCACCGCGGTGCTCTCGGCCGAGAACTTCCACCAGCTCTACGTGCCGGCCGGCTTCGTGCACGGCTTCTGCGTCACGAGCGACGTTGCGCAGGTACAGTACCGGTGCACCGAGATCTACCATCCGCAGGACGAGTTCAGCGTCGCCTGGAACGACCCGGATCTCGGCATCCCGTGGCCCGTGTCCGACCCACTGCTCTCGCCGAAGGACGCGGCTGCGCCGCGCCTGCGCGACGTTCAGGACCGCTTGATCGAGTACCGCCCCCCGGAGCCCGGCCGCTAGAAATCCTCTTCGGCCTCGTACTCCGCTTCCTCTTCGCTGCCCCGGCGGCGAGTGACCATGAGCCGGCAGGGCGCGCCGCAGTACGTGCAGAAGATCTCGTCGCCCGCACGTTCGTCGCCGCTGAGCGGGATGTCGGCGCTGCACACCGGGCAGCTCGGGTCGTTGGTCGGCATGCCCATCGGATCGGTGCGCCCAAAGCCCGCCTTTAGTCGGTGGGCGGCTCGCGGGTGCCTCCCGCGGCCAGCGCGACGCGGCCCTCGAACGCTACGTCCTCGCTCCAGCCCGGCGTCGTCCAGCGCCCGCCGTCGGCGTCGACGAGCAGCCCCTCGCAACCCGGCTGCGCGCCGACCAGGGCTACCCCCTCCTCCTCCCCGAGGATCAGGAGCGCCTTGCTCAGGGCCTCGGCCAGCGTCGCGTCCGGGGCTACGACCAGCGCCTGTCGGCGGCGCGAGAGCGGCTGTCCCGTGCGGGGATCGAGGACGTGCCCGTAACGGCGGCCCCCGATTTCCACCCACTGGCCGAGGCTCCCGGAGACCGAGAGCGCGAGGTCCCGCAGGCGGATCACCCCGAGGAAGCCCTCGCCCGGGCCGCGGACCAACAGGCGCCAACCCTCGCTCCCCGGCGGCGCCCCGAGAGCCCGGGTGCTGCTCTGGCCGAAGTTGAGCAGAGCACGGTGGATGCCCCGGGCGCGCAGCCGCGGCAGCATGCGATCGAGGGCGTAGCCCTTCGCAATCCCGCCGAGGTTCACGGACGCGCCGGGCCGCGTCAGCTCGGCGCTGCCGTCGTCGTGGATGCGCAGCGCCTCCGCGCCGACGCGGCCACGCGCTCGCGCGAGATCCGCGGACCCGGGCAGCGCGCCGCGGGCGGCGGCGTCGATCCACAGCGCGACCAGCGGGCCCACGGTCACGTCGAAGCTCCCGCGCGTCAGGCGGGCGTGGGCGATCGCTCGGCGCAGGATCTCTGCGACCTCCGGATCGACCGCCTGGGGCCCACGCCCGGCGCTGCGGTTGAGACGGCTCACGTCGCTCCCGGCGTCGTAGACCGTGAGCAGACGGTCCAGCCGCGCCGCGAGCGCGAAGAGCTCGTCGAGCGCCTCGCGTAGAGCCGACTCGTCGGGACCGACCAGCGTGATCTCGAGGACGGTTCCCATCACGTAGCGGCCGTCGCTCACCGTCGCATTCGTCGCGGGCTTCGCCGACGCGCAGCCACCGGCGAGCGCGGCCGCCAACCCCGCGAGCGCGACGCGGAGGATCAAGGGCCGCCCGCGTCGTCTGCGCCGAGCGGGGGGTCGCCGTTGCTCTCGTAGCTGCGCTGCGAGCCGGCGAAGACGGACCACAGCGAGACCGCGACGAGCAGGACCAGGCTCGTCTCCAGCAGAAGGAAGCCCGCGATCTTCGCGTACGCGAACCCGGGATGGACGAAGCGAACGAGCCAGCCGGCTCCCTCGTCGAGGAAGCCGGAGAGGAACGGCACCGCGATCAACCACGCCTTGAGTCCGCCTCGGATCGGCACGAACAGCATCAGGTGCGTCAGCACGAGCAGCAGCATGCCCATGGCGAAGAAGTGGAAGTGCGAGACCTCGAGCAGACCCTGGAAGCTGCGCGGCGAGAGAAAGCGCTCCTCGGAACCCAGGTAGTAGGCGACCACCGAGTCGGCGCCCAGGCCCATCTTGCTGAAGTACAGCAGCGCGTTCGTGACGCACAGGCCCGCCACGTAGAGGACGTAGAGAACGACGATCGTCTGCAGGAGGCGATTGCGAGTCCACTCGCCGGTGACGACGAAGCGCAACGGCTAGTGCCCGCTTCGGACCAGGACTTCGTAGAGCGCGAGGGCCCGACGAACGCCGCGGGTCGTGGCGCGCGCGGACAGCGTCGCGCCCACGATGCCGTGGATGTCGCCGCCCACGCGCAGGGGCTCGGCGAGGGACTTCCGGTCGAACTGCGCGTACCAACGGTCGCTGGGGAGGTAGTCGAGGGGCTCGTGGAAGGCCAACACGCGCAAGCTCCGCACCACGCCGTCGGGATCGAGCACCACGAGGAACGCCTCGGGCAACGTCCGCACGGTGTGCAGGTCGATGAAGGCGTAGCCGACGATCTCTTCGCCCTTCCAGCCCGTGTACAGCTTGACGAGCTTCGTGTGCAAGGGGCTGCGCGCCAGCGTCTCGACGCGCGCGACCTGGTCGTCGCTGAGGGCGTAGGTGCGCGCCTCGACCCGGTCGGCCCCGGGAAAGGCCAGATCCACCGCCTCGGAGCGGCTGTAGAAGACCTTCGCTTCGGCGCCCCCGCCCGCGCAGACGGCGCCGAGCCACGCCGCCACGCCCAGCGCCCCCGCGACCGCGCGTCGAGTCGCCTCAGAACGCAAATCCGAACCCCAGATTGAACTCGTCGGCGACATTCCCGGCCTTCGCGTCCCGCAGCCGGACGTCGGTCTTGAGCACGACGTTCGGAATCGGCTTGAACTGGAAGCCGAAGGTGTGGTTCCAGATCTCCTTCTTCGGGTCTGCGCTGAACCCCGACGGCACTTCGTCCTGGGTGTCGTAGTACTCGAAGCGGTAGTAGGGCGTGAGCGACATCTCGCTCATCGGCCGGAGAAGCGGCATCAGGTCGTAGGCGATCTCGGCGTAGCCGCCCAGCATCCGGCTCGCGATGGTCTCGGTCGCTCCGATGTTGCCGGCGATTCTCAGCGCCGTGGTGAGAGCGCCGGCGTCGTCGATGTGCGCCATGGTGAACAGCCCGCGGAGGTGCAGCCCATGGCTCTCGTACTGGGCGTGCGCCTCCCAGAGCGTCGTCATCGCGTCGGGGAGCGCGACGCCGGGGTCGAGCACCTGGTCCTGGCCCGCGTTTCCGACGAAGACCGAGCCTCCGACCGTCAGCGGATCGAAGGGAAACCAGTCCACCCGGGCGGTGAAGGCCATGTCCTCCGCCAACGCCCGGTTGCCCTTCTGGCGGCCGTCTCGCAGGTTGCTCGACGTGTAGCCCGCGGCGTTGAGGCCGGTCACCGCGTACATCCGGTACTCGACTCGATCGTCGAAGAGCCGGCCGAACACACCCGCGCCGTTCTCGCGCCACGTCGACGGAATGATCTGCGTCTCGACGTCGGGCCGGAGGACGCCGTAGAAGCTGGTCGGCTCGTGGACCTCGTTGATGAATCCCATCGGTACCAGGAGCAGCCCGGCTCGGGCGTTCGCCCAGTCGCGAACGAAGAAGTCGAGCGCGGCGAACTCCACCGAGGCCGACCCGCCGCCGGCGCTCTCCGTCGAGCTCGTCGTCGCGTGCTCGAACTCGAACTCGGAGTTGAAGACAATGCGATCGCTGAACTTGTACCCGACGTAGAGGACCGTGCGCAGCTGGTCCCAGCGGTCGCTCTTGTCTCCGGGGTCCCGGAAGTAGTGCTGGTAGACGCCCTCACCGTAGCCTCCCAACGAGAGGCCCTGAGCCACGCCGTAGATCTTCGAAGCCGCCGGGCCGAGGCCGTACGCGCCCTCGAGGTCGCGCTCCTCGGGCACCGCCATCTCCGTGCGGGTGCGCTCGAGCTCGTCCGCGAGCACCTGGACGGTGCGTTCGAGCTCGGCGATGCGGTCCTCCTGAGCCAGCTGCCGGTCCATCGGCACCTCCGCGGCGGCCGCACCCGCCAGCAGCGTCGCGAGCCCCACGACCCATCGCGTCTTCCTTGCCATCGAAGCCCCTCCTTCGCTCACGAAGGTTGGGCTCGGGGCTCGGGGCCGCTGGCCTCTGGATTGCGATTCCGTTCGCGCTCATCCGACCTCCCCCACCGGAATCCGCTCGGCCCTGAACGCGGTGTCGCCGGACCCGCCGGGGGACAGGGGAACGACGACCGTGCGCTTGCAGCGCCGGCAGCGCAGCTCGACGCCGCCGGCGACCAACCGCGCAAGCAGGCTGCCGCAGAGGCAGCGGCGGTCCTCCGCCCGCGCGGGCCCCGCGGCGTGCTGCGCCCCCGCGCTCACGCCGCCGTCCACGCCCAGCCCCGGACCGGGTCCGGAGCACCGGGTGCAGGCCCTAAGATGAAATTGAAAATCACATTCGTTTTCATTTACGCAGGATAGTCCCAGCGCCTGTGTGCTGTCAACGGAGGAGAGCCCCGGGGCCGTGGCCCCAGAATTCGAATTCCCCTGGGGGAAGTCCCGGTGAACGTAGGGCGGTCGGCCGGGGCCTAGGCCTCGCTGGAGGGCGGAGTCTCCCTCTGCTCGCGGCAGCTCTCGCAGTGCCCGTAGAGCTCGTGGCGGTGTCGCAGTACCTGGAATCCGTAGCGGGCCGCGATCTCTTCCTGGCTCGACTCGATCATCCGGCACTCGAACTCGACGATCTTGCCACAGCGGACGCAGACCAGATGATCGTGGTGCTCCTGGGCGATCTCGTAGCGCGTGACGCTGTCGTCGAAGCGCCGCTCGTTGGCGAGACCGGCGTCGCAGAGCAGCTTCATCGTCCGGTACACGGTCGTGTAGCCGATGCCCGGATGCTCTTTCTGGACGCGCTTGTAGATCTCCTCGCTGGTGATGTGCCCCGTGGCCTCCAGGAACACCTCGAGGATCGCGTCACGCTGCTTCGTGCGCTTGAGGCTGTGCTCCTCGAGGTAGCGAGCGAGACTCCGGTGCTCGACCTCGTGCGCCATGCACCGACGGTAATCGACGGCTTGGCCGGATTCAACCAACCCCTAGAACCGCTCGAGCAGCGCCTCGGCGGCGTCGGCGACGTCGTCGTCGCGATCCTGCGCCAGCAGGCGCAGCTGCGTTCGGATTCCGGGGGTCGGCTCGAGCGCACCGGCCTCGAGCCCGGAGCGCAGCGCCTCGAGGCCGGCCAGGACCAACTCGGGATCGCCGCTGTCGAGGAACAGCGAGATGTGCGCCAGCTCCTCGGGGGGACCCACGGCGTCCCGGTAGGCGCGGCACGCGTCGGCCAGCACCGGGGTCCCGTGCGCGTCCCGCATGGCCTTCGCGAGGCGCTGGCCCTCGGCGCCGCCCTTGGCCGTGGCGAACATCCGATCGAGCTGCTTGCGGTGCGCCCGGCTGGCGGCGTCGGCGCGCGCCTGCTCCGCGGCACTGCGCGGACCGCGCTCCCGCGTCCCGCCCGTCCCGTCGCGCATGCGGTCGATCTCGCGCCAGCTGCGTCGCTCGCGCTCGCTCCCGTCGCGATCGTCGTCGCGATCCCGCGGGGCGCTCATCGCCCGCTGTTCCCGCGAGCGCGGCCGCCGACGCGAACTCCGGTGACGCTCGAGTGGATCGTCATCGTCTCCCTTGTAGCCGGCCGTCGGACCGGCGGCAACGTGGTCCTTGCCCGGCGAGAAATGGCATGGTATCGCTCTGCACCACGAGAGGAAGCGTCGATGAAGCTGCCGCGCATCGAGAAGATTCCCACCGGCGCGCCGGCGCCAGTTGCCGCTCGCGACGGAGCGGCGCCCCCGGTGACGCCCGTGGAGGAGGTTCACGTCCAACCCTGACTCGACCAGAGCTCAGAGCGTGCGGCACGAGGCCACGGGCGTGAACGACGACCGCGGCCTTTTTTGCGTATCGGAGCTCCGAGCATGACCCTCTCGACGGAAAGCCCTCCCGCCGCCCGGCCGCAGGCCGTTCCGGGCGGGATCCGCGAGATCGCGGATCTCGCCTACCCCGTCGTGCTCACCCAGCTCTCGGCGACGACGATGGGCGTCGTCGACTCCGCCATGGTCGGCCGCCTGGGCGCCACGGAGCTCGCCGCCGTGGGCTTCGGCGCGATATGGCTGTGGACGGTCTTCTCGCTCTTCTACGGCACGGCGAGCGGCGTCCAGACCTTCGTGGCGCAGGCCGATGGCGCCGGCGAATCGCAGGCCTGCGGTCGCTGGTGCTGGCAGGGGATCTACGCCCTCGTGCCGGCTGCGGCCCTCGTCGTCGCGGCGCTCGCCACACAGGTCGAGCGGGCGGTGGCCGTGCTCGGCCCGTCGCCCGAGATGCAGTCGGCGGTCTCGGCCTACGTCTCCGCTCGCCTCGTCGGGGAGGTGGGCTTCACGGTGGTCATGGTGTTGTCTTCCTTCTTCCGCGGCCTGGGCGACACGCGCACGCCGCTCTACGTGAGTCTCGGCGCCAACGCCGTGAACGCCGTCCTCGACTACGGCCTGATCTTCGGTGAGCTGGGGCTGCCCCGCTGGGGTGTCGCCGGCGCCGGCGCGGCGACGGCCGTGGGCCAGTGGCTCGCCGCGGCGTCGCTGTTCGCGGTGTTCCGCAGGCGCTCCATGGCAGCGCGCTTCGGCACGAACAGGGTCGCTGCGAGCGCGGCCGCGATGCGACGCTTCCTGAGAACCGGCGCGCCGATCGGGGGGCAATGGTGCGTCGCCATGACGTCGTTCGCGGTCTTCACGACGATGGTGGCGCGCATGGGCGACACCTCGATGGCCGCCAGCCAGGCCTTCGTCATGCTGCTGTCGCTCTCGTTCATGCAGGCGATCGGCGTCTCGATCGCCTCCTCGACCCTCGTCGGTCGCTACGTGGGCGCCCGGGACCCGGCGGCAGTCGCGCGCAGCTTTCGTTCGTCGATGGTGCTCGGGGCCGGTCTCGCCGGGATCGTCGCCCTGCTCTTCGTGACGTTTTCCGCGCCGCTGCTGCGCGTGTTCACCGACGATCCGGCCGTGGTCGCGCTCGGGCGGCCGCTGCTGCTGGTGGGCGCGCTGTTCCAGCTCTTCGACGCCCTCGCCATCATCGCCGAGGGCGCCCTGCGCGGCGCCGGCGACACGCGCTGGCCCTTCCTCGTCGAGACCGCTCTCGCCTGGGGCTTCTTCGTGCCCCTCGCCTACACGCTCGGGGTGGTGCTCGACGGCGGACTCACCGCCGCGTGGACCGGCGGCCTCGTCTACATTGCGGTGACGGCGATCATTCTGGTACGGCGTTTTCAATCCGGAGCCTGGAAGCGGATCCGGATCTGAGGCCCGCCGCGGCTCAGACCCGGACGCGCGCCACGATCGGAAGGTGATCGGAAGCCCGGCGCGCGGCGCGGCTGCCGTGAGCATCGATCTCGAGGATCTTGACGCCACGCGTGTAGATCCGGTCGAGCGCCAGCACCGGACGCGCCGCCGGAAACGAGGCCGGCCACTCGGTGTTGTGGTGCGATTGCAGCTCGTCCTCGAGGGCGCGCGTCGCCGGGCAGCGGCGCCAGGCGTTCATGTCGCCGAGCAGCAGCGTCGGGCGGTCGCGCAGCTGCGGGTGGTCGAGCAGAGAGCGCACCTGCCGATGACGCGTGCGGTCGCCGAGGGCCAGGTGCGTCGCAACGACGTCGATCATTCCGCTCCGGCACTCGAACTGCGCCGCCACCGCCACCCTCCGCTCGAGCCGCGAGAAGCTGAGGTCCATCATCGAGACGCCGGCAATCGGTGTGCGCGAGAGGATCGCGTTGCCGAGCTCGCCGCGCTTGTGCACGCGCGTTGCGGCGAAAGCTACGTGGAGCCCCAGGGCGTCCGCGAGCGCCTCCAGCGGATCCTCGCCGTCGAAGGGACGCAGGACCTCCTGGAGCGCGATCACGTCGGCATCGAGCTCGGCGATCACGAAGGCGGCCCGCGCGGGGTCCGAACGCATGCGGCCGTTGATGCCGGTCCAGCGGTGCACGTTGTAGGTGGCGACGATGAACTCCGCGTCCATGGGACCGGTGCTCGCCGCGGCGGCCGGCGCGCGCAGCAGGCACAGATGGGGCGCCGTCACGTGTGCCGCGGCGCGCGCCTTGCGCGCGGCGCGCTCGGTTCGGCGCGCCCGGGCCGCCCGCCGGACGGCTCCCACCCTTCCGATCTTCTTGACCTTCGCCACCCTCACCCTTCGACCCCGCTGCAACGACGCTGAGATCGCGCCCCCCGCTACGTTCCGAGCACGCACGCAGGCGAGCCGGCCAAATGACCCGTCGTCACGGGTGTTTGCCAACTTGAGCGCAAGCCCCGCGACCCCGGGGCCGATACGATGGTCCCTCATGGCGCGCTCGAAGCCCAGTCCTCTCGATGGCCTCCTCGATTCCCCGCGGGTACGGGAGGCCGCCCAGGCGCTCGTCCGGGTCGTCGCCGAGGAGGCCCGCGAGCGAAGCCTCACGCCCAAGGCCTATGCGCGAGCCGTACGGCAGCTCGAGCGGCTGCGGGGCCGGCCCCTCATCTATCCCGCCCTGATCGGCAATACCGGACGCGGCGCACGCGTCGTGCTGGCGGACGGCACCACGAAGCTCGACTTCATCGGAGGCATCGGGGTCTACGGCCTGGGCCACGGCGACCCCGACCTGCTCGAGACGGCCGTGGTCGCGGCCGCCGGCGATACGGTGTTCCAGGGCCACCTCATGCCGGGCCCGGAGTACCTGCGGCTCTCCCGCAGCCTGCTGCGCCACGCGGGTCCGCGCTTCAAGCACGCGTGGCTCTCGGTCTCCGGCGCCATGGCCAACGAGAACGCACTGAAGCTGATCTTCCAAAAGCACAGCCCCGCCGACCGCGTGATCGTCTTCGAGCGCGGCTTCGCCGGCCGGACGCTGGCCCTGGCCGAGCTCACCGACAAGCCGGCCTTTCGGGAGGGGCTGCCGCTGCGCGGGAACGTGCTCCAGATTCCCTTCTACGATCCCGGAGACTCCGACTCGACCGCCCACAGCCTGGCCGCGCTCGACGCGCACCTGACCCGCTACCCGGGACGGGTCGCCGCGATGCTCTTCGAACTCGTGCAGGGGGAGGGCGGCATCCAGACGGCGCCGCGCGAGTTCTTCGCCGCGCTGATGCAGCGCTGTCGCGAAGTCGGAATCGCCGTCTGGGTCGACGAGGTCCAGACCTTCGCCCGAACCGGCGAGCTCTTCGGCTTCCAGTCCTTCGACCTCGCCGATTCCGTCGACGTGGTCACGGTGGGCAAGCTGCTCCAGGGAAGCGCGGTGATCTTCACCCGCCCCTACAATCCCCGTCCCGGTCTCATCGCCGGGACCTATGCGGGCTCCACCGTGGGCATGGCGGTCGGCGCCCGCCTGATCGAGCGCCTGGAGTCCGAGGGCTACCTCGGGCCCGACGGCCGCACCGCCGTCCTGGGGCGGCGGGTGGAGCGCCGCTTCGATTCGCTGAGGAAGCGGCTGCCGCGGGCGGTGGGGCCGCGCTCCGGCATCGGCGCCATGCACGCCTTCGTCGCCTTCGACGGATCGGCGCCGGTCGCCGGCGCCGTGGTGCGCGCCGCCTTCGAGGAAGGCCTGCTCGTGTTCACCGCCGGAGTAAACCCGACGAAGGTCCGACTGCTGCTCCCGCTCAACACCACCGACGAGGAGCTCGAGGCGGGCTTCGCCATGCTCGAAAAGTCACTGCGGCTCGTCAGCTCGGAGCGGGAGATTCCGTGCTGATCCTGCGGCCCATCGCGGAGAGCGACCTCGACGCGCTCGTCGACCTCGCCCGCCAACTCGACTCGCTCAATCTGCCCAGCGACCGCGACTTCCTGGAGCGGCGCATCGACGCCTCGCTGCGATCCTTCGCCGCCGCGCAGCGGGACGGCGGAGCGAACGGAGGGGCCACTCGGCAAGACTGGCGCAAGGCCGTCTACGTCTTCGTCCTCGAGGACACCGCCGCCCGCCGCGGCGTCGGGACCTCGACGATCATCGCCAAGCAGGGCGTCCCCGACGCGCCGTACTTCTGGCTCGCGGTCACGAGCGAGGAACGGCGCAGCACCCTGTTGGACCGGCGCTTCGTCCACAGCAAGCTGCATCTGCTCTCCACCGAAGACGGCCCCACCGAGGTCGGGGGCCTGATCCTCGACCCGGCGTACCGCTGCCACGCGGACAAGTGCGGCAAGGCGCTCTCCATCGTGCGCTTCGCCTACATCTCGCGCTACCCGGAGCGCTTCGAACGCGACGTGATCGCCGAGATGCTGTCCCCCTTCGAGGAATCGGGCGAGAACCTGCTGTGGAATGCCTTCGGCGCAAAGTTCACCGGGCTCGCGTACCGCGAGGCCGATCGGCTGTCCGCGCGGAGCAAGCAATTCATCGCGGATCTGTTTCCGCGCGATCCCGTCTACTCGACGCTCTTCCCGGAGTCGGTGCAGGCGACGATCGGCAAGACGACGGCGGCGGCGGCGGTCGCGATCCTGGAGAAGGTGGGCTTCCGCTACCTCCACCAGGTCGACCCCTTCGACGGCGGGCCCTACTACGGCGCGGCGCGCAATGCCATCTCCTCCGTGCGAGACCGCCGTCGGCTCGTGCTGCCGGGTCTCCCCTTCGAGGGCATCGTGCCGGCCGAGGGCACACTCGCGCTGCTCTCGGCCGAGGGGCAGCTCGGCTTCCGCGCCACGGTGGTGCCGCTCGATCCCGAAGGCGCCCCCCTGGTGTCGAAGGCGTGCCGCGAGGCGCTCGGCGTGGCGGCCGGCGACGAAGTTCTCGTGACGCCGCTTCCCTGAGCACAACCCGGCGAAGCTCGACGCGCAGCGAGTCGCAGGCGAGCGAAGCCAACACGGAGGGCACGTGGCCGAGCTGCTGGTCAGCACCTCTCCGGCCGAACCCGACGACGAGATCGGCCGCTTCGAGATCGCCGACGCCGCCGCCGTCGACGCCGCCGTGGCCCGCGCGCGGCGCGCCTTTCCGACCTGGCGCAACGCGGGCTTCGAGGCGCGCGCGAAGGTGGCGCGCCGCTTCCGCGACGCCGCCGCCGCCGCGCGCGACGAGCTGGCGCGCCTCATCGCGCGGGAGACGGGCAAGGCGCTCTGGGACGCGCAGGGCGAGGCTGCGCTCGTCCCCGCCAAGGTCGACGCCACCCTCGACGCCGGCATGCGCTTCGTGGCGCCCATCGAGGCCGGGGCCGGCGCGCGCGCCACCTTTCACCCCCGCGGCGTGCTCGCCGTGCTCGGTCCCTTCAACTTCCCCGCCCACCTGCCCAACGGGCACATCGTGCCGGCCCTGGCCACGGGCAACACCGTCGTGTTCAAGCCCAGCGACCTCACCCCGGCCGTGGGCGGATGGGCGCTGCGGCTGTGGCGGCAGGCCGGGCTTCCCGAGGGCGTGCTCGAGATCGTTCAGGGCCGCGCCGAGACGGGGCGCGCTCTCGCGGTGCACCCCGACGTGGACGCGGTGCTCTTCACCGGCTCCTACGCCGTGGGTCGCGCGCTGCGAGAGGCGACTCTCGACCAGCCGCGCAAGCTGCTGGCGCTCGAGATGGGCGGCAGCAACGCGATCGTGGTGTGCGCCGACGCCGATCTCGACCTCGCCGCCGCGGAGGCCGCGCTCTCGATCGCCGCCACCACCGGGCAGCGCTGCTCCTGCGCGCGACGACTCTTCATCGGGCGGACCGTCGCCGAGGCCTTCACTGAGTCGCTGATGCGGATCCTGCGCGACCTGAAGATCGGCCCGCCCCTCGAGCCGGGCGTCTTCATGGGTCCGCTGGTGTCGAAGCGGGCCTTCGAGACGGTGGAGCGCTACCGCGGGCTCGCGGGGGAGGCCGGCGGCGAGCGGCTGCTGCTCGTCGAGCCCGATCGGCCCCCGCCCTACGTAGGCTCGGGGCTCGTGCGCTTCGAGGGCCTCACGCAGAAGCACCCCTACCAGCGCGACGAGATCTTCGGACCCGAGGCCGCGCTCTACGCCTTCGACGATCTCGACGAGGCGATCGCCGCCGTCAACGACTCCGACTACGGACTCGTGGCGTCGGTCTTCACGCGCGAGCGAGCCCGCTACGAGCGCTGCATAGGGAGCGTGCGCACCGGTCTGCTCAACTGGAACAAGGGGACGATCGGCGCGAGCGGGCGCCTTCCCTTCGGCGGCCGCGGCAAGAGCGGGAACGACCGCCCGGCGGGCATCACCGCAACGGTCTACTGCAGCGTCCCCCAGGCCCATCTGGAGAGCGAGGCCGGCTTCGACCCGGCATCGCGGCCCCCGGGCATGCCGAAGCCCTCGTGACCCGGCAACGCTGCGTTCTGATGGGGGATCCGTCGCACTTCAGCGTGAAGGGCGGCTCCAATCCCCACACGCGCACCCGCTGGGGCACCCGGCGCCACGTGGACCGCGCCCTCGCCATCCGCCAGTGGCACCGGCTGAAGGACACGCTCACCGACCTCGGCGTGCGCGTGCTCGTCGTGCCGCCGGATCCCGGCCAACCCGGGCTCGTCTACCCGGCGAACGCCGGCTTCCAGACCGAGGTCGACACCGAGAAGCCCCTCGCCGAGAAGACCTTCTACCTGTCGAACCTCCTGCCCACCCGCGCCGGCGAGAAGGCGCACTACCGCCGCGTGCTGGAGTCCGCGGGCTTCCGGCTCGGCGAGTTCGACGAACGCTACCGCTTCGAAGGCGAAGCCGACTTCTTTCCCGCCGCTGACGTCTACCTCTTCACCTGCGGGCGGCTCGAGCGCCAGCGCTTCGCTCCGGCACTCGCGTTTCCGCCGTGGAAGCGCGTCTACGGCTTCCGCAGCGACGCACGTCTCGAGCCGCAGCTCGCGGAGATCGTCGCGCCGAAGTCCGTGCACCGCTTCGACCTGATCCTCGAAGCGCACTATCACGGAGACACGGCGCTCTGCGCCTTCGGACCGCGGCGCGAGCACCTGCTCGCCTACCGCGACGCCTTCGCCCCCACGGACCGGCCGCGCCTTACGGCGCTCTTCGGCGACGCGCTGATCGAGCTCGCCGAGGAGAACGCGCGCCGCTACGCCGCCAACTCCTTCACGCTGACGCAGGGCAGCGACTCCATCCTCATCATGCCCGACGGCGTCTCCTCGCGGCTCCGCGATCAGGTCCGCGAGCGCGGCGTCACCCCGATCCCCGTGGACGTCTCGGAGTTCCTCAAGAAGGGCGGCGGCTCCGTCAAGTGCATGATCGGGGATCTGGGTCCGGTCGCCTCGGAAACCCACGAAAACTCTCCGGTTTCGGGCTGAGGCTTCTGGCTCTCCGGTGTAGGGGCCGTCTGGGGGCCGTTTGGGGTCGCCGTCAGGGCGTCGGCGAAGCCCCGCATCTCCGTCGGCATGAAGTGCCCGTAGGTATCGAGCAGGAGCTTGGCGGTGGTCCAGCCTCCCTGCTCCTGAATCCACTTGACGGGCGTGCCCCGCACCATGTGGAGACTGGCCCAGGTGTGCCGCAGGCAGTGCGGCGAGTAGTGCCGCCCTTCGCCGAGCGTCTCACGAACCAGCTTCGAGAACACGCGCGACCGGAAGTTCGTTCCCTGGAGGAAGCCGCCGTACTGGTTCGGGTAGACCAGTGTTTCCTCGGGGATCGGGAAGGCGTTCAGCTGAGTTGCAGCGAGCACCCTGAGCAACCGCTGCGACAGCTCCACGACCTTGCCGCGCGACGGTCGCACCCAGCTGCGCCGGTCTTTCTGGGCGACCGCGGCGGCGCGTCGGGTGAAGGCCGTCCCCGGCCCGTAGCGCACAAAGCGCTGTCGCAACTGCTAGTAGAGCGAGCGGGAAACTCCGCACTCGCAGCAGGCGGCGTTCAGGTTTCCAATCTCTTGAGCGCGCCGGAAGAAATGCAGCCGGAAGCCGTGTAGCTTGTCCTCGAGGGTCATCGGACCTTCTCCTTTGATCTTGTCAGGCAACAAGAACCTAGGAGAAAGGCTCCGCTGGCCCTCCTTCGCTTCTCAGAGGTGTCTAGACTAGACCTTTGAGACGTAGATCACACTAGGACAAGAGAGCATCTGATTGAATCGGATTGCAAGGAGTCCAAAGTCGCTTATGGCATGGACAAGTAATCTCACAGACACACCAAGCCAATTTTAACAAGAGACAAGATAACGTTTCAAGTAGTCAACGATGTTCTTGAAAGCTTCGACGAGAGCGAGTGATGGCTAAGAATAAAGACAAGTTTGAGATCTTAGAGATGGTATTTCGTAGGGGTAAGGTTTTAGGACGAAAGATCTGCGAGTTCTCAATTGTGAAAGTAGATGATGGCAAGTACTTCTCGATCCACAAGCAAGGCTCAGATAATTTTTTGATCCTTAATGTCAATAGGAAACGTGTGATGATGATGGATAGGGATTTCAATAAGGGAGTTCTACTCCCATTCGAATGGTCATAATAATGGCAAGTCCCTTTCATTTTGCGGGGGATGCGAGGGTTTCGGGGACGCCGGCAGGGTGGGCCAGAAGTTAACGGCGGCCACCCCCACTCACACCGGTCCATTCCAGCGCCTTGACGAGAAGGCGATTGCCTTTCAGTTTGCAGTTGAATTCTGCAATCACAGCAGAGTATCCTCCACCGTTGTGGGGCTACAAAAAACGAGCGAGTTCACCAAAGGGTATAAGTACCTTGGCGCCTTGGGGCGCCGCCAGGGGCCGGTTGTGACCATCTTCTTCGTAACGGCCCGTTGGGCCCTCAGCAGGGACGATCACGAAGCGCTGAATATGCTTGCGACCGACATTAAGAAGTTCACCGGAAAGCGCTGGCCGATGTTCGCAATACTGGAGGGACACGCCGACGTTCGAGGGGATTCCGACGACAACCGTGATCTGTCCCGAAGGCGCGTGGACAAGGTGGCGCAGGCGCTCGTCAAAAAGGTGGGGAACAAGGCGCTGTTCAAAGTACGTCTGACAGAGGCGTTTGGTGAGTCGAAGGCGACACCTGGGCGCTCACACTGGCCCCACGACCGTCGCGTGGAAATCTTCGTGTCCGGCGACCCCATCACCGTCGAAGACATCAAAGATGCGAGGAAGGCTGCGAAGAAGCGAGAGAGAGTCTTTCAGATCTACGCTAGCGAGGCGAAAGAGTGGCTTCGGAGGGGTCTCTTCTACTTGGTCCGACAGGCGGAGATCGACGAAGCCCGACCCGTGAATGTAAGATCTTGGGACCTGGACAAGCTGGAAGACCTCCTCCGAACTCTGCTTCGCCGGCCTGATATCGGCTATATCGGCTTCTTCGAAAACGAGCTGCGTCAAGCACCGAAGCACAAACGCGAAAGCGTGCTCGTCAAGTGGCATGGCATCATCTTCCGGCGCCTGTACGGTCGCGCCGTCATCCGCTACGCCGAATCGGGCTGGCATCTCCCGTAAGCTCAGGTATGCAAGTGAACCCGTCACGCCGGTTTGCCGTACACCTCAATGCATTCGTTCACTTCACCTAGGTGGAGCCCGACAGAGCAGATCCCGTTTCAACCGCGGCGTCTGGCTCACACTCAGCCCTGTTCTCGTAAACGGATTGCCTCTCTGGTTGATCTTCGCGTCGCCCGGGACGTAAGCTTCCTGGCGCCTAACAAAGTGAGGGTGAGGGCGGCGGCCAGCGGATAGGAACTCCAAGGGGGTTCGGATGTCGGACAACCCCCGGTTATGACAACTCCCAGGGGGATCCCCGGCTCGTAGGACCGTAGGCGCGCTGGTTGCGTCGTCGATGAACACCAGCAGGGTGCAGCGTACGGCGCGCTCGTCGAACCACGCGTGGTCGCAGCCATCGATCTGGATGAGCTCGCCGCGACATGGCCGGCGGCGCCGGGGCTGCTGGATCCGCGGCTCTCGGCGAGCTCGCGGGATCCACAGGCCGTCCTCGATCATCCAGTGCCGGAGCGTCTCGACCGAGAGCTCCAAGCCGTGCAGCTCCGTCGTAAGTCCTCGGAATTCTCCCGCCATCCGGCCTCGCCAGTCAAGATCCGAGTTGCTTCCGGCTACTTGAAGTCGCGGGCGAGGGTGACGGTCCCCGGGTTTCGGATGGCCCGGCGAGCCGCCTCGCCGAGATAGGCCCGAGGCTCCACCCCGGCGAGCTTCGCCGACTCGATCAGCGAGTAGAAGAGCGCCGCCACGCGGGTGCCTCGCTCGGACCTGCTTCCGTAGTGGTTTTTTCTTCCGACGACGACACCGCGCAGGGCGCGCTCGACTCCGTTGGTATCCAGCGGGATCTTCGGGTCCCCAAGGAATCGCACGAGTCCCGGCCACAGGCCGCTCGTGTAGGCGATGGCTTTCCCCAGAGAGGAGCGCGGTAGTGCCCGCTGCGTCATCAACCAATTCCGGATCTCGTCGACGACCGGCTTCGACTGCTTCGCTCGCAGTGCAGCAAGCGTGGCCAGCCGTTCCTCGGGACTCGCCCGTTTCGCCTCCGCCTCGATCGCGTAGAGCTGCCCGATCCGGTCGAGGATCTCGCTGGCCTCGGGGTAGTGAGGCTCCGCCTCGACGAACTTGCGCCGCACGTGGACCCAACAGTGCGCGAGAGCCAGGTCCGAGCCTTCGCGCTCCCGCGCCAGCACGTCGTACACCTTGTAGCCATCGCAGATGGCGACGCCCGTGTAGTTGTCCAGGGACGTCATTTCTTCCGCGCTACGAGGACGGCTAGTTTTCCGCACCTCCGGTTTCGGGTTTCTGGATCCTTCTTCTTCTCGGAGGCCGTATGGCCCTTGGGGCCATACGCTCCTCCGCTCCGCCCCCGCGGGTCAGCGGGGCTTCGTGGATTTCGCCGCCTGCTCGAGCTCGCGCAGCCGGTAGCTCCTTCCGCTGATGTTGAGCACGTGGCTTCGGTGGAGCAGGCGATCGAGGATCGCCGTCGCCAGCACCTCGTCGCCTGCCAGCATCTCCGGCCAGTCCGCGATGCCCTTGTTGGTGGTGATCGCGATGGCCCCGCGGCCGTAGCGATACGACACGAGCCGGAAGAACAGGCTCGCATCCTGTCGGCTCATCGGCTCGAAGCCCATCTCGTCGATCACGAGCAGCGCCACGTTCATGTGCTTGCGCCGGCGCAGTCGCTGGGGTCCCACCTCGGCATCGCGCTTGAGTGCCGCGAGCAGGTCCTCGAGCCGGTGGAAGGCCACCGAGAAGCCGTTCTCGATGGCGCGGATCGCGAGCCCGATGGCCAGGTGCGTCTTGCCGACCCCGGGTGGCCCCTGGATCAGCAGGTTCTCCTTCGCCCGGATCCAGGCGCAGGTGGCGAGCGTCTCGATGCGGCTGCGCTCGACACTGGGCTGGAAGCCGAAGTCGAAGTTCCCGAGCGTCTGCCCGGTGGGCAGCCCCGACAGCCGCAGCGAGGTCTTGAGCCGCCGCTCCTCGCGCACCGTGAGCTCGGCCTCGAGCAGCCGGTCGAGGAAGCGATGCGGCGGCCAGCTCTCCTTCACGGCCTCGGCGAGCGCCTCGCCGACGTGTTCGCTGGCGTGCAGCATCCCCAGCTTCGTGAGCTTCTCTCGCGTCGTGTCGAGATCCACCTTCGGGACCTTGCGGGGTACCGGGTTCGCGGCCGTCATCGCGCCACCTCCGCCAACGCCGCGTAGAGATCCAACGGCCGCTGCTCGGGCACCATCGCCGCGATCTCCTCCAAGCGACGCCCCATCTTGCCGAGCCGCGTCGGGGCTTCGATCCGATCCGTGCTCGGCCCCTCGTAGTGGCGAGGATCGATCAGCAGCCGGCCGCGCGTCCTTCGCGGGTGCTCGCAGAGCACCTTCCCGTCGGCCCACAGCTGGACCACCCGCGCACAGCCCCGCACCTCCACCTCGCGCTGCGCGTACGGGAAGGGCACGCTGTAGGTGCGGCCTTCGAAGCGCACCGTGGCGTCGAGCCCCACCCGTCGGCGCTGCACCAGGTCGAAGGGCTCGGGCAGCCGCATCGGGAGCCGGCCCAGGTGCGGCTTCTCGGCCTCGTAGCTCGTCTGCACGCTCTCGCCCGTGATCGGACAGATGCGCCGCTCGGCGCGGCGCGCCACCTCGCCATCCGTCCAGGCCTGCAGCTGCTCGACGTCGTCCCAGGCTCGCTGTCGCGGGTCGAAGCCCTGCTTGTGCACCCCGATGCGCCGCTCCACCTTGCCCTTGTCCTGGGGCGTCCGGGGACGCGCCGCATCGATGTGGAAGCGCACACCCTTCGCATAGCAGCGGTAGCTTTCGTTGAGCGTGCCCCACGGGCCGGCACCGCGCGCCACCGCGGTCTTCACGTTGTCGACGCGCAGCACGGCCGGCACCCCGTCGAGCCGGCGCAGCGCCTCGTTGTGCACGTGCAGCCACGCCAGCTGGTCGGCCCGCTCCGACCACACGATGGCCTCCATCCGCGAGTGCGACAGCACCAGGTGGAAGGCGTGGAGGTCGACCCGCTCCCCGCCGACCACCACCCCGGGGAACTCGCCCCAGTCGACCTGGCCCTGCGCCCCGGGCGGGGTCTCCACCCGCCGACGCGTCCGGACCTTCGGCGGCGGAAACTTCGCCCGTACGTAGCGCTGCACCGACTTGGCGCTGCCCCGGTAGCCGTGCTCCGCCACCAGATACTCGTGCAGCACCTGGAGATTCACGCCGCGGCGCGTGGCCGCCCGCTCCAGCCAGTGGGCGATCACCTCGTGCAAGGCCTCGGCCAAGAACGGCTTGTCCGCCCGGCCGTCCGCCGCACCGAGGGCCCACCGGGCCAGTCGATACCGCACCGCCTTCTCGTCCACACCGAGCTGGCGTGCGATCTCCCGATTCGAGCAACCCCGCTCGTGCAGAACCTGGATCGTCATCACTTCCTCCTCGCGAAGCCGGCGGCCCATGCACGATCCCCCCTGTGGGGATCCTGCACCGCCCGCCCTCAGGAGGAGGTGCGGAAAAGTACGTGTCCTCTTACGGGCTCGATATCACGTCCGGGGACAGGCGCGAAAGCTCGGGATTACCGAGCAGACCTACTACCGCTGGCGCAAGGAATACGGCGGGCTGCGGATGGACCAGGCCAAGCGCCGGAAAGAGCTCGAGAAGGAAAACTTTCGGCTCAAGAATCTCCTGGCCGAGCAATCCCTCGACAACGCGATCCTGAAGGAAGCCGCCTCGGGAAACTTCTGAGCCCGGCCCGCCGGCGCCGAGCCGTTTCGCATGTGCGCGAGCGGCTCGGCGTCTCCGAGCGCCGGGCTTGTCGGGTGCTGGGGCAAGCTCGCTCGACGCAACGCCACAAGCCGCGTGTCCGAGAGGACGAGCTGCGTCCGGTGGCTCGTGTTGTCGAGCTGGCGCGCGAGTTCGGCCGCTACGGCTACCGACGAATGACGGCGCTCTTGCGCCGCGAGGGCTGGCGGGTGAACGCCAAGCGAGTCGAACGGGATCTGGAGGCAGGAGGGGCTCAAAGTGCCCAGGAAGCAGCCGAAACGAGGACGGCTCTGGTTCGCCGATGGCTCGTGCATTCGTCGACGAGCTGAGCACCGCAACCATGTCTGGTCCTACGACTTCGTCTTCGAGCGAACGCACGATGGCCGGCCCCTACGGATGCTGACGCTGGTGGACGAGTACCCGCGCGAGTGCCTTGCGATCGATGTCGAGCGGAGACTCGATTCGGAGAATGTGCTCGAGCGCCTCGAGGCGCTGTTCGTTTCGCGGGGAACGCCCGCGTTCATTCGCTCGGACAATGGAGCTGAATTCACCGCGAAGGTGGTACGAGAGTGGCTGGCCCGAGTCAATGTCCAGACGCTGTACATCGCGCCGGGAAGTCCCTGAGAGAACGGCTACATCGAGTCGTTCAACGGAAAGCTGCGAGACGAGCTGCTCGACCGGGAGATCTTCTACACGCCCGGCGAAGCAAAGGTCTTGATCGAACGCTGGCGCCAGGAGTACAACACGTTGAGACCACACAGCGCTCTGGGCTACCGGCCGGCGGCACCCGAAGCGGTGCAGTGGTCGATTCAGGCCGCGGTCGGGCTAACATAGACCGCGGACTAAACCGGGAACGGGTCAACGTGCGGGTTTGAAGTTCCTATCCGCGGATCCTCTACATGCCCTACGAAGCAGGGGTGCACAAAGTGGATTGGTACAGAATCAAGACCGCGTTCATCGGATTGAAGCGACTGGCAACGTTGCCCGAAGAGGACAAGCAAGCTTGTATCGACGCGTATAAATTCTTTCAACGAATGCAAGCAGGTGAGAAGACCGAGACGGAGGACGAGACGAAAGCGGTCGCGGACTATTACAAGGTCTTGAACAACATGTTGTCGATCTTCGATCTGGAAAAGCTCTACATCCCTCCGCAGCTGAACGAATCGGAGGGTTTGTATGGGAATCAGTTGTTATGCGAACAAGCTGTGTTGAAGGAGCTGAATCTAGAGATCCCAGAACAGTCCCATCTATTGGATATGGGGTGCGGGAGAGGAAGAATTTCGCATTATCTCGCCACGTTGACCGGTGGCCAGGTATCCGGCTACAACATCGATCCGAATCAGATTGAAAACGCGATCGACTGGGCCGCGGAATGTGGAATGAGCGATCGGCTCCACTTCAAAGTTGGCGATCATCACAAGCCGCTCGAGTACGGATCAGGCATCTTCGATGGATGTTTTTCCTTCCAGGCCGTTTGGCCCTTCTTCAAGAAGGAGGAGCTGGATGACCATGCGAGAGAAATGTACCGCGTGTTGAAACCCGGAGCTCGATACGCTTGTTCGGAGTATTTGTTGACCCCTCACTTCGATTGGAACAACGAAGAACATGTGGCGCTTCACAAAGCCTTCCTTCCAACTCTGGCGGCCACTCAATCGATGTATCCAGCCGACGTCTGTGCCGCTTTGGAAAGAGCGGGATTCAAAATTCTCGTTTCCGCACCTTCGAAAAGCGAAGCCTGGCCGATATGCGAGCAAAAGCGCAATTTGATCTATAGGGGTCGAAGAGTGGTCCGAGCCCTCGAGGCGATTCGCGTTTTGCCTCCATGGGTCGAAGAATCGCTCGATCTACTTCAACAAGGTGGCCAAGCCTGGACGGATGCCGAAAAAGCCAAAATTGCAGATTTGAACTGGAGAATCGTCGCGGAGAAACGCAGCTTCTAACCCAGGGGCGGGCGCCGCTCTCCAACCCCTACGAAGCAATGATTTCGAGCGCCGGGAAGTACGTGCGGTAGCGCGTCGGATCGCGGGTGAGCAGGATCAAGCCCGCGACCGCCGCGTGGGCGCCGATGTAGAAGTCGGGTAGGGGGGATGTCCGCGCGCCGCTTCGTCGCCGATACCGGACGAAGCACTTCCCGGCGAGGAAGGCCGCCTCCCGGGGCAGGGGAAGTCGAAGGAAGTCTTCCTCGGGAAGGGCCACCTCGAGCTCCTCGATCCGATCGAACCGGATCGACACCTCGGCGTAGACGAGCGGGTTGATCGCGAGCGCAGAGCTCTCGGCGCACTCGGCGAAGGTCTCGAAGGAGTGTGGCGCGTTGGCCAAGCCGTCCGCGCAAGCTCGGCGATCACCCCCCGCAGCGCGGATCGCGGGCGCCGAAGTGGATGGGTCGATTGGGCTGGGTGCGGACGGCACGTGGGGGCGGGGAACCCGCCCTGGCTGCGCTGGTTCATCCTCATCTTCCTTCCCCGATCCCTTGCCCTCGCGCGCGCCCCGTCCGCGCCCCGATCTCGTCTTGGAACTACTCGGATTCTCTGACTTCTTGGTGCCTTGCCGCCGGGTTCGATCCCCGCCGCAGCTCTTCCCGGCCGCAGGACCTCGATCAGGGCCTGGTCGGCGAGCTGCGCGTAGCGCCGCGTGGAGCGCAGGTCCGCGTGGCCGAGCAAGGCCTGGAGGGCCCGCCCAGAGACGCCGCGGGCGGCCGCGTCGGTCGGAAAGCTGTGCTTCGTCCCCACGTAGAGGCCGCCTAGGGTCCCGTCGGTCGATAGCCCCCAGGGGAATTGTCGCATCGTCCGTTATCGGACGCCGAAAAAGGGGCTTGTTCTCTAGGCACCTTCTGCGCAAGCAACGGCCCCCCGGCGGCCGGGTATGACCTGGGTCATCCCTTCCCGAGGGGCGCTACCCTACTTTTCGCGCCGGATCGCCCCGTCGCGACGAGGGGAGGGTGGCAGCCATCCCGAGTACGGCGGCTTCCGAGCACCCGTCCGCGCGGTGGGCTGCTCGGTCGCCTCCCTGAGTCGGCGAGACCGCGTTCCCTGCAAGGATGCTCCGCGCACGGCTCCAACAGGCGCATTAGAGGAGAAACGAAGATGAAAGTTCGGTACGTCCCCAGCTTCGAGGTCGACGCGGTCCTCCAACCCGACGGTGCGCTCTGGCAGGGCGTGACAGCCGAGACCGTGAAGCTCAAGGGAACTTCGCTCGACATGCAGCCCACTCCCGCGATCAAGATCTCCTGGGCCAACAAGAAGATCGGCGCCGTGGAGGCCGTGCAGGTGGCCGCGATCCACGACGGACAACGGATCGCCTTCCGCCTGGAGTGGAGCGACCCGATCGAGAACCGCGACGTCAGCGACACGACGGACTTCATCGACGGCTGCGGAGTCCTCTTCCCCGCCGTTCAGTTCGCGCCCATGGCCGTCATGGGCGCCGTTGGGATGGGGGTGAACGCGTGGTACTGGCGCGCCGACGAGAACGGCCGCGGGCGCCACCTCGTGGCCGAAGGTCTCGGCACCACGCGCGCCGTCGACGAGGAGCTCGTGCGCGGAAACGGCGTCTACGTGAACGGGCGCTGGCACGTGGTCATCACGCGGTCGATGAAGGTGCAGACCACCGAGAGCCTGGCTCAGCTCGAGCCCGGCCAGACCACCGGCGTCGGCGTGGCGGTGTGGGAGGGCGGCCACGGCGAGCGGGCGGGAATCAAGGCGATCTCGGGCGACGACTGGGTCAAGCTCGAGATCGAGAAACCAACCACCGGGACTGCCTGAACCAGCACTCGTAGCGTAGGCGTTCTGTCAGCCAGCAACCGAGCGACGGGAGCAGGCGCCACATCTGGAAATTCTTTCTGGGGGCACGACAAAATGATTCGATTTCAGATCTCGACGACACTGAGCCTTCTCGGGCTGTTGATCGCCACACCGGCCGCTTTTGCGGAACCGAACCTGGAGAACGGCAAGACCAAATTCGTGGTGTGCGAGGCCTGTCACGGCAAGAACGGATCGGGCAGCAAGGAGATCGGCGCCCCGCGAATCGCTGGCCAGAATCACTGGTACGAAGAGCGCCAGCTGCACAACTTCAAGGCGGGGATCCGCGGCACGAATCCGAAGGATGCCTTCGGCGTCGTGATGCGGCCGATGGCGTTGACGCTCGTCACCGATCAGGATATCGAGGATGTCGTCGCATACTTTGGCACCCTCAAGCCGGAACTGCTCCCTGACACCGTCACGGGCGGCAACGTCCCCAATGGGAAAGAGATCTTCACGGTCTGCGCCGGCTGCCACGGAGACGACGGCAAAGGCATCGAG
This sequence comes from Myxococcales bacterium, assembly GCA_029863845.1. Lineage (GTDB taxonomy): Bacteria > Myxococcota_A > UBA9160 > UBA9160 > SMWR01 > JACZXC01. The sequence goes on along the minus strand of JAOTUO010000010.1, from coordinate 1,242 downwards.
GTGCTGAGCTCTCCCCGCGTCGCCGGCATCCCGGATTGGTACCTCCTGCGACAGCTTCAGAACTTCGAGCAGGGCATCCGCGGCACCCACGCGGGCGACATCTACGGCCGGCAGATGGGCGTCATGCAGAAGCTCATGCTCAAGGACAATCAGGCCATGCTCGACGTGATCGCCTACATCAACACGCTGCCGAAGGAGTAGCGCTGCGACTCGCGGCCGACCGGGTGGCAGTCTCCGTGATTCCAGGTTCGTCCCCGTGATGTGGACGGGCAGCCCCGTCTCGGCCAGCGTGTCGAGCACGCGGGCGTAGTCGTCGATGCGCGTGCGCTGGGATGGGGCCGAACCGCGACGCCCGCCACCATCGCAGCGTCAGGCCAGCTCGGACGGGCCGCGGCCGTGCTCGAACTCGCGCTGAAGCCTCTCGGCCTCTCGGTAGTAGGCTCCCTCCTCGAGCCGCGACGCCGCAGCTTCGTCGACCAGTACTGCCACCTCCGGGTGGAACTGAAGGGCGGACGCCGGAACGCGGGCCGTGACGGGACCTTCCACCATCGCGGCGACGGCGCGCGCCTTCCCCTCACCGACCGCGATGACCAGGCACGAACGGGCATCCAGGATGGTTCCCAGTCCGACCGTGATCGCCGCACGCGGGGGACCCGGATCCGGCGGGAGATCGTCCCGGTTGGCAGCCAGGGTCGCTTCGGAGAGCGCTTTCACGCGCGTTCGGCTGCGCAGCGAAGACCCCGGTTCGTTGAAGCCGATATGCCCATTGGCGCCGAGCCCCAGGACCTGGAGGTCGATTCCCCCGGCCTCGCGAATGCGAGCCTCGTAGCCTTCGGCTTCGGCGAAGGGGTCTTCGGTGAGCCCGTCGGGCAGATGCATCGACGCGGCCTGGAGGTCCGTCCTCTCCTGAAGGTGTTCGCGCATGAAGGCGTGGAAGCTTCCGGCAGCCGAGCGCCCGACACCAAGGTATTCGTCCAGATTGAAGGTGACCACCCGCGCGAGGGAAAGGCCCCCCGACCCGTGGCGCCGAGCCAGTTCGTCGTAGAGAGGCGCCATGGTTCGCCCCGTCGCCAGGCCCAGGACGCAGGAGGGATTCGCGCGGATCATTCGCTCGATCCGCCGCCCGGCGTTCCGATACATGCGATCCGCAGTCGGCTCGATGACGACGCGCATCGTCGGGAGGGTACCACCTCCGATCGACGCAGAGCCCGCGGCGGCGGCCTCAGCGCCTTGTGACGCGGC
>JAOTUO010000218.1 GCA_029863845.1 Myxococcales bacterium | reverse complement strand
GAAGCCGATGCGGCCTGCACAGGCGCACGTTGGAGTCGACGTACTTGATGAGGGGCGCAACCACGACGCCCTCGAAGAGCGCCTCCACGATCAGGTGTTGCGCCTCGTCGCCGAAAGCCTCCAGCGCGCGCTCGCGCGGCTCGCCGCCGCGCTTCAGGAGCTCGTCGCCGATGTAGACCGCCGCGTGCGACCACGAGCTCTGGGTGAGGTACTTGATCACCGACGAGACCCGCAGGTCTCCCTCCACCAGCAGCACGTCGCCCTTGCGGATCTGGCGCTTCAGCCCGTCGAAGTCGTTCCAGACCCGGCGTTCGTAGTAGGTGACGGGTTGGTTGAGGAAGTTCGCGAGCCGCGCGGTGATCCAGGTTCGTACGCCCAAATCTTCCCTCGTCGGCCTTTACAGCCGCGACCCGGTCTCGGAGAATCCCGAAATGGCCGAACGGCCGGCGGCCTGGGACCTCGTGCTCCGGAGCGCGCTGTGGCTCACCTTGGGCGGGTGGATCGGCGCGTGGCTGCTGTTCGGCGCCGTCGTGGCCCCCACCGCGTTTCGCGTGCTTCCGAGCACGGAGGTCGCCGGTTCTCTCGTGACGCCGATCCTCGCCGTGCTGCACCTGTACGGCGCCGCGGCCGGCCCGCTGCTGGCGCTGCTGGCGGTCGCCCTCGGGCGCGGCCCGCTTCTGGTCGCCTTGCCCCTGATCATGAGCGCGCTCTGCCTCTATTCCCACTTCGGCGTTTCGGCGGAGTTGTCTGAGATCCGCGACCACGCGTTCGGCCCGGTGGGCGCTCTCGAGTTTGCGGCCCGTTTCACCCGCCTGCATCGGATCTCGCTGGGTCTGTTCATGGGGATCGCGAGCGCGGCCGTGCTCCTGCTCGTTCTTCACACGCGGGCCGATATCGCGGCAAGGCGCCGGAAAACCGAAAGAAATTCATAGACGTTTCCCAGGCACTGGGGTATCCTTTCGCCGCTACGCTGAAATTCCGTTTTATTTCAGCAGGTTAGGCCAGATTTCGCGATCGTTTCACCCCGCGGGGCATCTCGCCAAGGGACCGAACAAGGGGTCGATCGAGCAGATCGATCGGGGAATCGGGGAGACCGGATGGACGTCAAGATCAAAGCGACTCTCGCGTTCAGCGTGTCCTCGGGCGCCCTCGAAGACGCTCTCGCCGAGTACGACGAGCTGACGGTGGAAGGACTCCTCCGGGAGATCATCGACAAGGCCATCGCCAGCGACGACATCATCACGAAGGTCGAAGAGGGCCCCAACACCCTCGAAGAGTACGACCAGATCGGCTCCTAGCATCGCGGCCCGAACAAACCGAGCTGGACGGGCCCCAACGGTGCGCGCTGCGGATTGGGCTTTTCGACCGGGCCAGGCCGATAGATCCCTTCTGCCCGCGCGAACTCGAGCAGCTGAAGATAGAACGCCTTGAAGCGCTCACCGTGATCGAAGTGCCGCAGGTGAGCGAGCTCGTGGCACAGCGTGTTCACGAGGCTCGAGTACTTCAGCGCCCTGCCTGTGACCGCGTGGCGGAGCCGAATCTTGATTCCGCCGTCGGCGGAGCAGACGCCGTAGCGACTCTTCACGGTGGCCCGCTCCGCCTCGATCGACCGGTAGCTCAGGCCGAAGCGGCGCGCAACGAGTTCTGCGTCCCGATTGAGTTTCTCGACGAGAACGCGAACCGTGCGGCGGTCCATGGGTACGGGGTAGTCTTCCGACGCACCGGCCGTCCGTCAACTCGTTCCCGGGCGCGGGTTGGATCGGGCGGGAAGGCGCTGGCCCCTGGAGGAGCCTCCCCCGGTCCGCCCCCGCCGAGGCCCCGGGGGCATTTTTGTTTTTCGCCGCAATTCTTAGATAATCAACAAAAAATCCTGAAATCAGGAAATCAAGAATCACCCGGAGTGCGCCGCGATCGGCCCGGCAAGCCTGGGGCGGCGTCTTAGAAAGGGTCGCGAAGTCGCTGGTTTCGAATCGCGATTCCGTTTACAAACACCGGTTTCCCGTCGGTAAATCGGGACGATTCCGCCCCGTTGCCGGCACGGGGCCCAGTGCGGCCATCGTTCGGAATCGCGGTTGCGGCGCGGCCGCGCACGTGGTGTACTCCTCGCGCCGCAAGGCATGGATGATTGGGGATCCGTCTCAAACGCCCTTAAATCGCTGAAGAACGATACACATGATCTCACCCCCCGGGATCTGGGCGGGCGTGCTTCGCCGCCTTGGAGCCGAGCTGCCCACGTATGCCCTTGAGGCATGGGTGCAGCCCCTCACCGCCGAAGGCCACGGCGAGGGCATCCGCCTGCTCTGCCCCTCGGCCTTCCACCGCGAGCGCATCCGCCAGCGCTTCCTGCCGCTGATCCATCGTGCCGCCGCCGCGGAGGCGGGTCGGCCCGTCGCGGTCGCGCTGGCCGTCGCCGAACGGCCCGTGGGCGCGGCCGCGGACGCGGCCCCCGCGCACCCGGCGCCGCTGCCGAGCCCGGACGTCCGGCGCGCGCGCGCCGAGCCGCCGTTCCAGCGTCTCTTCCCCTACACCTTCGAGAGCTTCGTCGTGGGCCCCTGCAACGCCCTCGCTCGGGAGGCCTCCTTCGCCGTCGCGCACGGCCGGCAGCAACGACTCAACCCGCTCTACCTCGTCTCCGCCCCCGGCTTCGGCAAGACCCACCTCGCACGCGCCATCGTGATCGAGGCGAGCGCGGGGGACAGCCGGCGCGCGCGCTACGCGCCCGCGGAATCGTTCACCAACGAGTTCATGGCGTCGATCCGCTCCCGGCAGATGGACCGATTCAAGCGCCGCTTCCGCGACGGCTGCGACCTGCTCGTGGTGGAGGACGTCCAGTTTCTGGGCTCCAAGGCGGCGACCCAGATGGAGCTGTTCCACACGATCGCGCACCTGCTGGACGCCGGCGTGCGCGTCGTGCTGACGGGCGACCGGCTGCCGCGCGACATCGCGAACCTCGACCCCCGGTTGCGCTCGCAGATGACGGCCGGGCTCGTCGCGGAGATCGACCCGCCGAACGCCCAGGTGCGGCGACGCATCCTGCGCAGCAAGGCGGCCAGCGGCGGGGTGCGCCTGCCGGAGGACTGCCTCGAGCGACTCGTGGAGGTGGCGCGCGGCAGCGTGCGCGACCTCGAGGGCGTCCTGATCCAGCTCGTCTCCAGCGCCTCGCTGCTCGGCCGCGCCATCGATCTCGAGCTGACCGAGGCCGCGATGCAGAAGCTCGCGCCCACGCAGCCCGCGGCCGCGCAGCTCGACCTGCGGACGATCGTCGAAGCCGTGGCCAGCTTCTTTCGCACCCCGCCCGAGGCCATGGCGTCGCGTTCCCGCCGCCGCGACGTCCTCGTGCCCCGCCAGCTGGCCATGTACCTGTGCCACCGGTACAGCGACGCCTCGCTCACGGAGATCGCGCGGATGTTCGGACGCAATCATCCGGCGGTCAGCAACGCCGTTCGCGTCGTCGAGCGCCGGATCCTCGAGCGCGCGCCGCTTCGCTATCAGGTCGAGGCGCTCTCCGCGCGCCTGGACGCCCTGAAGCACCAGCCTCGCCGGGTCTCTAGCTGACCGCCCGCAGGGAGTCGCTCCCCCGCCGCTCCTGCTGCAGCCGCCAGCGCGTCGGTCCCGAGAGATCGCCGGGACGCTGCGGCTCGAGCGAGGGGGGATCCAGCGCCGGATCGTCGAAACGGCGCAGGACCTCGTAGGTGGTGCTCCGCTCGACGGGCGTGCGGCCGATCTCGCGGATCAGCCGCCGCATGTCCTCGGGCGGGAGGTTCTCGCCGTAGTGCGACCCGGACTCGCGGCTGATCGATTCCTCCATCAGCGTGCCGCCAAAGTCGTTGGCGCCCGCCATCAGTCCCAGCTGCGCGAGCTTCGGCCCCATCTTCACCCACGAAACCTGGATGTTGGTGATCCACGGCCGCAGGAACAGGCGCGCGACGGCGATCAGCCGAACGTCTTCGGGCATGGAGGAGCCCGCGCGCGCGCCCATGTGGTTGAACAGGATGTTGCGCTCGTGGATGAAGCCGAGCGGCACGAACTCGGTGAAGCCCCCGGTCTCCTTCTGGATGCCGCGCAGCAGCTCCAGGTGCGCCGCCACCTGCTCGACGCTCTCGATGTGCCCGTACATCAGGGTGGAGGTGGATCGCAGCCCGATGCGGTGCGCGGACTGGACGATCTCCACCCAGCGATCGGTCCTGAGCTTGCGGGGCGACACGACGTCGCGAACCTCGTCGTCGAGGATCTCGGCGGCCGTGCCCGGTATCGTGCCCAGACCCGCGTCCACGAGCCAGCGCTGGTAGTCGGCGAGCGCCATGCCGCTCTTGCGATGACCGAAGTCGATCTCCTCGGGCGAGAACGCGTGGATGTGCAGGTCCGGGAACGCGCTCTTGAGCGCGACGAGGATCTCGCGGTAGTGGGTGTGGTCCTTGTTGGGGTGGATCCCGCCCTGGATGCACACTTCCGTCGCCCCGCGCGCCACCGCGTCGCGGGCCTTCTCGACGAGCACCCGCATGGGGTGGTCGTAGGCGTCGGGATCGTCCTTGTGCCGGGAGAAGCCGCAGAATGAGCATCCCACGTAGCAGACGTTCGTGAAGTTCATGTTGCGGTTGACCACGAAGGTGACGTCGTCGCCCCGATCCTCGCGGCGCGCGACGTCGGCGGCCTGCATCAGGGCGTAGAGGTCGGTGCCCTCGGCGCGAAGCAGCGTCGCCGCCTGGTCGCGCGTCACCTCGCGCCCTTCGAGGGCCGCATCCAGGACCCGGACGACCTCGGGGCTGGCGTCGGAGAACAGGCGCTCGAGCATCATGCGGCCTCCACTGTATCACTCTCGGCACGCGGCCGGACGTAGCCGGTCGCGTCCACCTGGCGCAGGGCCGCCTCGCGGACCCGGACGTCGAAGAATTCGGGGCGCTGGAGCAGGTGCTCCGGGTACACGGGAAGACGCTCCACCAGGCGCTGCCCCGAGGCTTCGGTGCGCCGCCGCAGCTCGCGGAAGGTCGGCCACGGCGCTTCGGGATTGATGAAGTCGACGGTCACGGGAGAGACGCCGCCCCAGTCGTTCAGCCCCGAGCGCAGCAGCAGCTCGAGCACGTCCGGCGCGAGATTCGGCGGAGCCTGCACGTTCATCTCCGGGCCGAGCACGAGCCGCGCCAGGGCCACCCAGCCCGCCACCTCGACGTCGGAGAGCGGCGGCACGTCGCGCATCGGCGTTCCGGGCTTGGCGTGGAAGGGCTGCACGATCGTCTCCTGGATGTGCCCGTAGCGGTCCGCGAGCGCGCGGATCGCCAGCAGGGTGTCGACGCGCTCCTCCGCCGTCTCCCCGATTCCCAGCAGGATTCCGCTGGTGAAGGGGATCCGGAGCTCGCCGGCCTCCTCGTGCATGCGAATGCGCAGGGTGGGATCCTTGTCCGGCGCGTAGTAGTGCGGCATGCCTCGCTCGCGCAGGCGCGCACTGCTCGACTCGAGCATCAGTCCCATCGACGCATTCCAGCGGCGCAGCGCCGTCATCTCCTCGGCCGTCAGGATGCCGGCGTTGGTGTGGGGGAGGAGGCCGCCCTCGAAGGCGACGCGACAGCCCTCGACCAGGTAGGCGGCGGTCGTCGCGAAGCCGCGACGGCCCAGCCACTCCCGGTGGAAGCGGTAGGCGATCTCGGGCTTGTCGCCGAGGCAGAAGAGCGCCTCGGTGCAGCCGGTCTTCACGCCGCCGCCCACGGCCTCGGCGACCTCGTCCAGGGAGTAGGTCTGGGCCTCCGGTGATTCCGGCAGCTTGGCGAAGGTGCAGTAGGCGCAGCGGTCGCGACACAGGTTGGTGAGCGGTATGAAGACGTTCCTCGCGACGCTCACCCGGTCGCCCTTGCCGCGGCGCTTGCTCTCGAAGGCCCCCTCGAGCAGCGCTTCCCGGAGCGTTGCGTCGGCTAGGCCAACAGCGAGCCGGACGGCGGGGCCGGGCTCGAGTCGGCCGCTCTCGACGGCCTCGGCGACCACGCGCTCGGCCTCGCGACGGATCAACGGAGGTCCTCGCGCGTCCGCCGGATGCGGACGCCCGCGTGGTCGAGCACGCCGGCAATCGGCTTGGGCTTGCGAACGGTGACGGTCACCGCGTCGGCGTCGAACTTCGTCAGCACCGCGTGGGCGATACGCTCGCCGAGGGCCTCGACCAGCTTGTGCTCCTGGTTCGCCGCCACGTCCTCCACCACCTCGAAGACCCGCTTGTAGTGGATGGTCTGGCGGATCCGGTCGCTGCGGCCGGCTTCGCGCAGATCGCGCTCGACCTCCAGGTCCAGGGCGACCGGGCGACGCATCCGCCGCTCCGCGACGGTGACACCGAGGGCAGCCGGGACCTGGATGCCCTCGAGGAGGATGACATCCGACACGCCGCGAAGGTATCCCAACTCGACGGCCGGCGCGCAGCGGCGGCGCCGGCGACCTGCTACAAGCCGGGAGGCGGCGGGCAGGTCGGGGCCGCCGCTGCCGCCGGGCAGGCGCTCCGGCCCGACGGCAGTTTCAGCGGGGAAGGAGATCCGTCGTGAAGCTCGACGCCATCCGAGAACGCGAGGCAGCGCACTTCCTGCCGGTCGTCCGGCGTCTGCCCGTGGCGCTGGTCGAGGGAAGCGGCTCCCGGGTCCGCGACGTCGAGGGTCGGGAGCTCGTCGACCTCACCGCCGGCTGGGGCGTCACCTGCATCGGGCACTGCCACCCGGCGCTGGTCGCGGCGATCCGCGAGCAGGCGGGACGGCTGATGCAGACCACCAACCTCTTCTACACGCTGCCGCAGCTCGACCTGATCGACCGGCTCGCCGCCGTCACGCCCGAGGCGATCACCCGCACCTTCCTGGTGAACTCGGGCACCGAAGCCGTGGAGGGCGCCTTGAAGCTGGCGCACCGGGCGACCGGACGCGCCGGGTTCGTGTCGACGCAGGATTCGTTCCACGGCCGCACCCTCGGCGCGCTGCGCGTGATCGGCCAGGCGAAGCACCGCGACCCCTACCGGGCGCTGCTGCCGGACGCGGCCGTCGTTCCCTTCGACGATCTCGAGGCGGCGCGCGCGGCGGTGGGCGAGACCTGCGCGGCCTTCATCGTCGAACCCGTCCAGGGAGAGGGCGGGGTGAACGTCCCGAGGGACGGCTACCTGGCGGGGCTGCGTGAGATCTGCGATGCAGCCGGCGCCCTGCTC
>JAOTUO010000217.1 GCA_029863845.1 Myxococcales bacterium | reverse complement strand
CCTCGACGAGCACCTGGACTCGCCGCAGCTCAAGTCCGCGCTGGGAACGCTCTGGCCCTATCTGGGGCTTCCCCCGTCGAAGCTCTCGTTCCTCTACTTCGCCACGATGCTGATGGGCTACGTGGCCGACGGGCCGTACTACTGCCGCGGGAGCTTCCAGCGCCTCGCCGACGCGCTGGCCCACGCAATCCGAAGCGCGGGGGGCGAGGTGCTGCTGCGCAGCAGCGTGCGGCGCATCCTCGTCGAGGACGGCCGTGCCCGGGGCGTCGTGCTCGAGAACGGCCAGCGCATCGCCAGTGACATCGTGATCTCCAACGCCGACGCGATCCAGACGATCCACGAGATGGTGGGTCCGCAGGCCTTCTCCCCGAGCTTCCTGCGCGCGTTGGGACGTCTCAAGCCCTCGCTCTCGGCCTTCGTCGCGTACGTGGCGACGGATCTTCCCCTCTCGCCGGAGACCACCACCCACGAGACCTTCTACTTCCCCACGTGGGACCACGATGCGTCCCACGCCAGCTGCCAGACGGGTCGGCCCACGTGGCTGACGGTGACGGCGCCCAGCCTGGTGGATCCCTCGCTGGCGCCGCCGGGCGAGCAGCTGCTGGTCTTGACGACGCTGGTGCGCCACGACGCGGCCAACTGGCGCACCGCGAAGGAGTCGATGACGGCCCACCTGCTGGATCTGGCGGGGCGCGTGGTGGCCGGCCTTCCCGATCACGTCCGCTTCGTCGAGGCCGCCAGCCCGCGCACCATGGAGCGCTACACGCGCAACAGCCAAGGCGCCAGCTACGGCTGGGAGCTCTCTCCCGCACAGGTGGGGCCGGGACGCCTGGCCAGGCAGCTCCCGGTGGAAGGTCTCTACCTCGTCGGCCACTGGACGCAGCCGGGTGGCGGCATCGTGGGGGTCGCGACGTCCGGCGTCCAGACGGCCCAGGCCGTGCTGGGCTTCCAGCGCGAGGCCCAGCTCTGGGCCCGGGTCCGCGCCGCCGAGCACTGAAGCCGAAGCCCGGCTCCGAAGGCCGCCGCGCGTGACGCGCCGAGCCACACCGTGTCGCCGCGCAGCGCAGACCCGTCCGCAACAGCAGCGCCCATCGCGGTCGTGTATTCTTCTGTGTCCATGTCGTCCTCCGGCACCCGGGCCCCGTGCTCACTCGATGCCCTGGGGATGGTGAACGCGCTCGGGCGCGGTCTCGAGGAGATCTGGCCGCGGCTGCTCGACGGCGACCAGTCGCACCTGTCGATGCGCGACGATCTCGTGCCGAACCGCTCGCTGCTGCTCGGGGCGGTGCGCGGCAACCTTCCCCCGGTGCCGGCTTCGCTGCGCCGGTACGCGTGCCGCAACAACGCCATGACGCTGGCGGCCCTCGAGACAATCGAGGATGCGGTCGCCGACGGGATCCGGGCCGCCGGCCGCGACCGGGTGGGGGTGGTGATGGGCACCAGCACCTCGGGCGTCAGCGACGCCGAGGAAGCCATCCGCCACCAGCACGAGACCGGCAAGCTGGCGCCCTCCTTCTTCTACGAGCAGCTGGAGTTCGGCGGGGCCGCCGGCTTCGTCTCGGCGCTGTTGGGCCTGACCGGTCCGACCTACACCCTCTCCACGGCGTGCTCCTCGGGCGCGCGGGCCCTGGCGTCGGCGCGCTCGCTCCTGGATCTGGGGATCTGCGATGCCGTCATCGCCGGCGCCACCGACACCCTGTGCGGGCTCACCACCAACGGCTTCAGCGCGCTGCAGTTGGTCTCGGACGTCGTGACGAATCCGTGCAGTCGCAACCGCAATGGCCTCACCCTCGGCGAGGGCTCGGCGCTCTTCCTGGTGACGCGGGGCGGGGACGGAATTCGGCTGCGCGGCGTCGGCGAATCCAGCGAGGCCCACCACATGTCTGCCCCGGATCCCCACGGCGAAGGCGCCGAGACGGCCATGCGCTCGGCGCTTCGCGACGCCGGGCTCGAGCCCGGTGCCATCGCCTACCTGAACCTTCACGGCACCGGCACCCCGCTCAACGACGCCATGGAGTGCAGAGCCATCGCGCGGACCTTCCCGTCGCCGCCCCCCTGCAGCTCCACCAAGCCCCTGGTGGGCCACGCCCTCGGCGCCGCCGGTGCGCTCGAGGCCGGCTTCTGCTGGCTGACGCTGCACCAGCGCGACGCGGAGGGGCTGTCGCTGATCCCCCATGCCTGGGACGGACAGGTCGATCCCGAACTCGCGCCCGTCCCGCTGGTGACCAAGGGCATGCGTGCGGCCGTGGGGCCCGTGATGTCGAACTCGTTCGGCTTCGGGGGCAACAACTGCACCCTGATCCTCGAGGCGCCCGAATGACGAGGGCGGTGCTTCAGGGTTGGTCGGCCTGGGCAACCGGTCGCGAAGACGAGGCGGCCTGGCGCAGCTGGGCCGAGGCGCCGGAGGCCCTCGCCCGAGACGGTCGGCCCGAGGCCGGCTTCCTGCCGCCCATGCTGCGCCGGCGCTGCAGCGCGCTGGCGCGCATCATGCTGACGGTGGCCTTCGAGTGCGCCCCGCCGGCGATCCGCGACGAGGTCCGCACCGTATTCGCGTCGCGCCACGGCAACATCAACGAGTCCATCGATCTCCTGATGCGGCTGGCTCGACACCAGCCGCTGTCCCCCACACGCTTCAGCCACTCCGTGCACAACGCACAGGCCGGTCTCTATTCCATCGCGGCGGAGAATCGCCGGCCCTCCAGCTCGATCTCGGCCCAGGAGGACACCTTCGCCTGCGGCTACCTGGAAGCGCTGTCCCACCTCGCCCGCGAGCCCGAGCAGCCGGTGCTGCTGGTGGTGGCCGACGTCCCCCTGGCGGAGACCTTCGCCGCGATGGTGGAAGAGCCGACGGCATCCTACGGGGTGGCGCTGATGCTGGCGTCTCGGGGGCCCGGTCCGGAGCTGGACTTCGCGTGCGGCTCGGAAGACGGCGACGCGAGCCCGCTGGCGTGGCCGGACGCCGCCGAGTTCCTGCGCTGGCTGCTGGGCGACGAGCCCCGGCTCCAGCTGGGAGCGGGCCGCCGGCGCTGGTCATGGACCCGCGCGCACTGACGCCGGTCATCGGATCCGCAACGCTCCGGGTTCGTCGCCGCGCAAGCCGCGGGTCACGAGGAAATCCAGCAGCCGCGGGCTGTAGGGACCCGTGGTGGACTCGCCCGTCAGGATGCGCGAGATGCGCGTGGTGATGTGGGGATTGATCCAGCGCCCGATCCAGTTGGGCTCTTCCGGCCGGCCCCGCTTGATCAGCTCGAAGAGACGACCGTCGTAGTAGTAGGAGACCACGCGCTGCCAGGCCTCCAGGTGGCGGCGCTGGCGCGCCTCGTAGCGACGCAGCGCCCGGGGCGTCCCGGCACGCAGCGCCCGGGCCAGCGACCGCGCCCCGTCCATCGCCAGGAACAGACCGCTCGAGAAGATGGGGTCGACGAAGCCCAGGGCATCGCCCACCAGAACCCAGCCGTCGCCCACACCCTGAAGCGTCGTGAGCTGGTAGTTGCCGTACTTCAGCACCGGCGACACCCGGCGCGCCGAAGCGGTGATCGACTTCAGGTGGGGGTCCGCCTGGAGATAGGCGTCGTACTGGTCTGCGAGGCTGCCGCCGAAGTGGGCGAGCGCGTCGGCTCCGACGACGATTCCCAGCGAGATCCGGCCCGGCAGCGGGATTCGCCAGCACCAGCCGCGCTTCAGGTGGTCCATGTGGACGTGGCCCGGGTTCTCGATCTCGACACCTTCGCAGTGCGCGAAGAGCGCGACGTCGCGGCGGTCGCCCGATCGGGTGGGAAGATCCAGCAGCCGCGCGATCTGGCGTGATCGCCCCGTGGCGTCGACGATCCAGTCGGGCGCTCCCCCGAAGAAGTCGCGGATTCGATCTCCATCGGACGGATCGATGCGCACCCGCCCGGCGCCCGCAGGGTCGGGTTCGATCCGCGCCCGCCCATCGAAGACGTGCGCGCCGCTGGCGCGGCAGACGTCGAGCAGCGTCGCGTCGAAGCGGTCGCGGGGCACATTGTAGGCGTAGCCGGGAAGGCGGCCCGCGCTGTCCGCAAAGTGGAAGCCGATCGCCTCTCCGTCCCGCAGCAGGAACGTCGCTCCCGGCTTGAATTCGCTGTAGGATCGCACCTCGTCTTCGATGCCGAGCTCGCGCAGAATCGGGACGACGCCCGGCAGGAGCGACTCCCCCACCACCAGACCCTGCGGGCGCCCGCGCGAGAACAGGCCGACCCGGATTCCGTCTCGCGCCAGCAGCGTCGCAAGCGTCGTGCCCGCCGGCCCGTCGCCGACGACCGCGACGCCCCGAATGCGTCGAGTGGCCATCGTCAGCGAGGTATCACACGGGGCTTCCCGGGTGCAATCCCGACGAGCCGAGATTGTCCCACGTGGGTCCAGCCACTACCGTGCCGCCGGAATGGGTGCCCCCGACGCAAGACCGCAGCTGACCCCGTGGCAGCTCGTCGCTGCGATTCTTCAAGGCGCCTTCTACCTGGCGTACCCCTTCGTGATCTACTTCGCCCACACCCGCTGGGCCACGCGCGGAGTGGGCGGCGTCCTGCTGGGGCTCTACGCCGCAGCGTTCCTGCTGGGGATGCGGGGCAGCGCCGTGGACCTCTGGCACCTGCTGCGTCAACACGCCGCCGTGGCCGTCCTCATCGTCGTGGCCATCGTCCTCGACGACCGCACCCTGCTGCTCCTGCTCCCCATGCTGGTGAGCCTGTATCTCCTGGGCACCTTCTCGTGGAGCCTGTACAACGGCCCGTCGATGATCGAGCGCTTCGCGCGCATGGTCGAGGACGACCTTCCCCCCTTCACGTTCTCGTACTGCCGCCGGGTCACCTGGGTCTGGTGCGGCTTCATGGCCTTCAATGCGGTCACCATCGGCGCGTTGGCACTGTCGGCGCCGCTGCGATGGTGGGCCCTCTACACGGGGCTCGTCTTCTACCTTCTGATGGGACTGCTGGTGGGTGCGGAGTTCTGCTTCCGGAAGTGGTGGTTCCGGTATTACGGAAGCGGTCCGGTGGACCGCCTGTTCGCGCGCCTGTTCCCGGCGGAAGCCACGGCCAACGGCCGCCGGTCCCTGGCGTACGTGGAGCAGCGCGCGGCGCCGCCCGGGGAGCCTACTCGCTGAAGTGCCGCAGCACCCGCGACGTATCGACGCCGCCGAAGGCGAAGCTGTTGGCCACCGGCGTGTCGAACTCCAGGCGCCGCACCCCTGATGACGACTCGCCGACTCATACGACTCGACTCAATGCGGCCCGTCCGACGGACCGAGCTCTCTCCAGTAGTCGAAGAAGTTGAACCACTGATAGGGTGCCTGGCTGCAGTAGTGCTCGAGCCGGGAGCTATACGCTTCCAGGATGTGCCGGACAGCGGATTCCCTCTCCCGATGGGGCAGCTTCACGCTCTCGGCCAGAGGCTCGGCGAAGACCCGGTAGCGCCCCGGTCCGTCGCGCAGCGCCACCATCAGCATCAGCGGACAACCCAGCATGCCCGCCAGCAGCACGGGCGCCTGGGGCAACTCGACGGTACCCCCCAGCATCGCAACGCGGGCCGAGCGGCCGGGATCTCCCGGCTCGATCCGATCCGCGAGGATCGCCACGTGTTCGCCCCTGCGCAGACACTCCCGCACGGTGAAGATCGACTGGACCGATCCGGGGGTCACCGTGATCACGCGCGCCTCCGACTCGGGGGACAGCTCTTTGAAGATCGTGTTGATGACCTGCGCGTTGGACGTGTACATCAGCACGTTCACGACCTTGCGGGTGCGCCGGGCCAGCAGGCGCAGGGCGTCGAAGCTCCCCAGATGGGCTCCCACGATGATGGCGCCGCGCCGCTCCTCGGCCAGCTGATCGAAACGCTCCATGCCGTGGGTCTCGAACTCGAAATCGTCTCCGGTTCCGAACCAGATGGCGAGACGGTCGACGATGCACAGGGCGAAGGTCCGGTAGTGTCGGAAGCACTTCCAGAGGTCGGGGGGACCGCCCAGCGACTCGCGGCCGGCGGGGGTCGCGTAGACCCGCTTCAGGTAGGCCGCGGAGGCCCGGCGCCCCGGCGCGTCGGTGAGGAAGAAATAGGCGACGATGGCGTGCACCAGCGGGAGGATCAGCCGCCGGCCGAGGACCCGGTAGCAGCCGATGGTGAAGCGGAGCCCCCAGAGCGAGCCGCGCTCCGCGATGCGACTCCAGCGGGCCTGATTCGATGCGTGCCGGGAAGCGGCGCTAGAGGCGGCCATCGATGAGATCGACGACGTCCCGGACGCTGCGGATGCCCTTGAGGTCGTCCTCCTTGATCGACAGCCCCGTCTTCTCCTCCACGCGCACCGTCATGTCGATGGCGTCGATGCTGTCGAGGTCGAGATCGTCCAGGAGGTGGGAGTCGAGCCGGATCTCGTCCTGGTACTGGAATTTCTCCCGGAGAACCCGGGACTCCCACTCGAAGATCTCGTCGCGGGACGGCATGGCGGACCTCAACGCCCCCGAGTTTGCATCGTTCTTTCGTAGAAGTCACGCAGCGCCGCCGGAACGAGCCGAGGCCACGATTCCGTGGGGGACCTGATCCAAGAGAAGTTGGCGCCCCTCGTCCCTTAGATTTCCGACGAGATCTGGCGACCGGTGAAGCCCATGATCGCAGAGCGGCGCCGGCCCGCGTAGAGGCGGTCGCGCCCCGGCGCTGTCGCGATGCACCGGCTCTACGATCTCGCAATCGGCCGCGGATCTTGCGCACCGGGGACGTCGAAGACCTCGTCCACGACGGAGAGAAGCCCCTCCCCGTAGCGCTCGACGCGCTTCGCCCCCATCCCGTGGACGAGAAGCAGATCGGACCGGGTGCGGGGCCGGCTGCGCGCGATCTCGCGCAGGGTGCGGTCGTGGGCGACGACGTAGGGCGGCACGTTCTCGGCGCGCGCGACCTCGAGCCGGTGCCCGCGCAGCGCGTCCATGAGTGTCCGCTCGTCCGGCGAGAGCTCGCGCTCCTCCTCCGCGCGGCGGGTCCCGCGGCGGTAGGGGGCACCCGCGGCCGGGGCGGGCAAGCGCTCGGACGGGAGCTCCAGGCGCGCCGGGCGCGTGCCCTGCATCACCTCGCGGCCGCTCTCGGTGAGCAGAGCCACGCGGTACTCGCCGTGGAAGTCGACCCAGCCCGCCATGACCAGCCGGTCCATCAGGTCCTGGAGCCACCGCGGGGAGCGGTCCGAGAGCGCGCCGAAGGTCTTCGTCCGGTCG
>JAOTUO010000216.1 GCA_029863845.1 Myxococcales bacterium | reverse complement strand
AGCGCGCGTTGCGGCGTAGGACGACGTAGGCGTCCTCCTCTTCGCGAACCTCCGCCACGTCGTTCAGCACCTCGACGCCCTGCTCCGTCCACACCTCGAAGCGCAGGCGGAAGCGCGGCCGCAGCTCGAGGCGCAGCCGCGTGCCCACGGCGCGGGCGAGGAGCTTCGCCGTTTCGCGCTCGCGGCCGACGAGGTCGAGGGGGTCGGGCGGAGCCGCGATTCGCGCTGCGCGCAGGATGCGGAGCACCTTTCCGAGACCGGCCACGGCGGGCACGGTGAGCGCCGGGCCGAGATCCGCGTAGTCGTCGATGCAGTCGAGTCCCGATCGCCTGACCTCGGGACGAAAGCGCAGCGATACGCCCACGCCCCCGTTCCGCCTCAGGGGCGTTGCCGCGGTGAAGCGGGCGCTGATCCGTTGGCGCGGGCGCATCCCAAGAGAGTAGCCGTCCGGCCCATGGCGCTCGACCGCCGCTGCGCGCCCGTCGTTCGATCTCGCCCGCGGTCCCGGCGGGACGGTGACGGGCGCTTCGGGCAGGCGTCCTATAATGCGACGGAACGCGTGAGACCCCGCAGCAGCCGTCAGAGGAGGGCCCCGTGCTCGCGAAACCCCGCATCGTCATCGTCGCTTGCCTCGTCTTCGCGCTGGTGGCCGGCTACTTCGTCGCCGGCCACCACTTCTACAAATTTCCGATCGGTCTCGACGCGTCCGCCTACCTGGCGGGCGACGCGATCCACGGGGTGATCCGAAGCTTTTCGCCCAACAGCCACGGCTCGGTGGTGGGGGTCGTGTGGCTCGTGGTGTCGCTGGTCGCGATTGCCGCCGTCGGATTCTTCACGGCCCGGGCGTCGCTGCGCGCCGAGGCCCGGGCGACGGACGTGGGCCGAAGGCGTTTTCTCGGCGCTTGGCTCGTCGGGTTCGGGTCGCTCCTCGCCGGCGCGGCTGCGGCGACGGCGCGCGGGCTCTTCGGCCTCGGGCACGGCGGCCGCGGCTGGATGGGGATCAATAAGAGCATCCAGGCGCCCGTCGTCCGAACCCACCCCGAGTGGCTGGAGGCGTGGAAGGGATCGCGGGTGAAGAGCTACCGGCGACTCGGGCGCACGGAGTGGCAGGTGTCCGACATCGTCCTCGGTACCGGCCAGATCAGCGGCGAGAACGGTGGCAAGATCGCACAGCTCGCCCTCGAGCGCGGGGTGAACTACTTCGACACTTCGCCCGACTACTCCGGTGCGGGCAGCGAGCAGGCGATGGGCCGCGCCCTCGCGTCGGTGCGGCGCGACGAGGTGTTCGTCGCCACGAAGTTCTGTACGCCCACCGGCCACCTGCCGCCGGGGACGCCGGTCGCGAAATACAAGGCGGCGGTCGAGGCGAGCCTCGGGCGCCTCGGCACCGACTACGTGGACCTGTGTCACATCCACTCCTGCGACGATGTCGAGCGCCTGCTCGACCCCAACGTCCACGAGGCCTTCTCGCAGCTGAAGCGGGAAGGCAAGGTCCGCTTCCTCGGCTTCTCGACACACACGCCGAACCTCGTCGAGGTAGCCAACGCCGGCATCGACGACGGCCGCTTCGACGTGATGATGCTCGCGTACCACTACGGCCAGTGGGCGCCGCTCGGCGACATCATTGCGCGCGGCCGCCGCGAGCAGGACATGGGCGTGGTGGCGATGAAGACGCTCAAGGGCGCCAGGCACCACGGCCTCGCCGGCTTTCGCGAGCACTCCGACGCCTATTCGCAGGCGGCGCTCACGTGGTCGCTCTCCAACCCCGACGTGTCCTGCGCGGTGATCTCGTTCTTCGAGTTCCAGCACGTGGACGAGTACCTCCACGCCTCCGGCCGGGCGCTCTCGCAGCGGGATCTCGCGACCGTCGAGGAGTACGACCGTCAGGTCCGGGGCACCTACTGCGAGCCCCACTGCGGGGCCTGCCTCGACTCCTGCCCCGAGCGGCTCCGCATTCCCGACGTCCTGCGGCACCGCATGTACTTCGAGGACTACGGGCGTCAGAAGGAGGCGATGCGGCTGTACGCGCAGCTGCAGAAGCAGGCCTCGGTCTGCGCCTCCTGCAGCGCGCCCTGCACCGGGACCTGCCCGGTGGGCATCCCGATCCGCGAGCGCACGCTGGGCGCCCACGACCTGCTGACGCTCTCGTAAAGTGACCTGATGCGGTGTGGCGCGCCCCGGCCGCGCCCGCCTTCCCCCGGGTGTGGGGGCGGGCGGGGGGGCCTTAGCCCACGTCGCCGTGGATGGCGCGGACGAAGGCGTCGTGCAGCGCCACGCGGATGCGCTCGCGCGAGGCGCCGCCGTAGACCTTGCGAAAGGCCTTGAGCGGAATGATGCCCTTGGCCATGGAGCGGTGGCCGCCGCCGACGCCGAGGCCCTCCACCACGGCGCGCACCACCTCGCCGGCGGCCCGGACGTACCCGACGTTGCGCACCGAGAAGACGAGGTCCGCGCCGACGAGTCCCGCTGCGATCGCCCACTCGGCTCCCTCCGCCTGGAGGGCGAGGTCGGCGACCTGGGGGATCACGTCCTCGCGCACGCGGCCCAGCACGAGCAGATGGATCCCGTCCTCGATGCGCGAGCTGACGAGGCCCCGGCCCAGCGCGCGCAGGCCTTCGGCGGGCAGGGCCGGTCGCTCGATGCGGCGCAGCAGCGCCGGACTGTGGTGGGCGTGCAGGTACGCGAACGCCGCCATGTCGTGGCGGCTCGTCTCGCGTCCGAGCAGCTGGGTGTCGGTCTTGATGCCGTAGACCAGGGCCGTGGCCAGGCGGGGCCGCAGTTCCATGCCGGCCGCGCGGATGTACTCGGTGAGGATCGTGGCCGTGGCGCCGTAGGCGGGCCGGATGTCCTTGATGACGGCGTCGTATCCCGAGCGCTCCGGGTGGTGGTCGATCACGACGTCGACGGAGCGGACGCGGGCGGGCGGGTTCTCGCCGAACACGGTGGGCTGGACGTCCACGAGTGCGAGACCGTCGAACGCGTCGAGCTCTTCGGGGGTGACGGTTCGCACGTCGAGTCCCAGGGCCTGGATCATCGCCTGGTTCTCGGGCCGTTGGACGCCACCGAAGGAGATCAGCGGAGCCGTGGGGCTCTTGCGACCGAACAAGGCCCGCAGCGCGTAGCCGCAGGCGATGCCGTCGGGGTCGGGATCGGGCTGCAGGAGGATGCCCAGCTTCTCGCGGCGGTCGACCAGCGCGCGCAGGTCGACGACCCGCCGCAGGTTCGAGAGGTGGTCGAACTCCTCGTCGATGTTCCCGCGGATGAGCGATCGCAGGCCGGTGGACCGCAGGCACGGGTGTTCCGGGAGGTCGTCGGCGGCGACGCGGTCGGTGAGCACGAGCACCGGCGCCTCCGGCGCCGCCTCGCCGACCACCGACACGGCCGCGCGCAGGAAAGAGGTCTCCTCGCTCACCAGGGCGAACTCGTCCCCCGCCTTGAGGCCGAGCTTCAGGATGGCGTCGACAGTGAGACCGCCCTGGAGCGTGTAGAACCCCGGGGGGCGAGCGCGCGGCTCGTCTTCGCGGGGGATCCAGTTCAGGATCTCGTCGTCACTGGCCCCGATGCGTCCCCAGAGGCGGGCAAGCTCGGCCCCATCGCAGACGATGATCCGGCGCGCCAAGCGACCCCCCCCCGCGGGCCCGGTGCCTAGACCGGCGCGCCCTCGAGAAGGGCCGTGGCGCGGGGTCTCCGGACGGGCCCAGACAGTGTAGCCGCATCGGCTTGCGACCGAAGCAGCAGTATCCCCCGGGGGATCGTCGCCGTCGCCTACGCTGTGGCTCGGATCGGGGGCGCCGCGGACCCCTCCACCGGGAGCACGCCGGTTGCAACGCATCTTCGTCGGAGACGTCCAGGGCTGCGCGGACGAGTTCGAGGCGCTCCTCGGCCGAGCCAAGTCCGCCTTCGGCGACCGCTGCGAGCTGTGGCTGGTGGGGGACCTCGTCAACCGGGGACCGGGGAGCCTGCGCGTGCTGCGCCTTGCGCGCGATCTGGTCGAGCTCCGCGGGGCCCGCTGCGTGCTCGGAAACCACGAGGTCTCGCTCCTGGAAACGGCCGCCGGCCTGCGTGCCCTTCATCCCCAGGACACCTTCGGGGAGGTGCTCGCGCAGCCGGACGCCGACGACTGGGTGGACTGGCTGCGACGGCGTCCGCTCGTCGAGACCGGGTGTCTCGGGCATCAACCCTTTGCCATGGTTCACGCCGCGGCGCACCCGGACTGGGCGCTCCATCACCTCGAGGAGCACGCGCGCCGTATCGAGGCTCGACTGGGAGGGTCGACGCGCCGCGAGGCCGAGCGGTTTCTCGCCGCCGATCCCCGCGAAGATCCGGCGCGCGACGATCTCGAGCGCCTCACCGCTTGTCGTAGCGTGAATCCCTCCGGGGGCTGGTCGGAGGAGATTCCGCTGGACGCTGCGAACGCCTGGCACCGCCACTGGGCGGAGCGCCGTCACGGTTACGGCGTGGTGTATGGACACTGGGCACTCCAGGGCCTGCACGTGGCGCGCTGGCTGCGTGGCCTCGACACGGGCTGCGTTCATCATGGGCGCGGACGCGACGGGTTGCTGACTGCCTGGCTGCCCGATCCGGATTCCGAGACGCCGTTTGAGCCGCCCGACGAACGCTTCTGGCAGATTCCCGCCCGGCGCGTCTACTGCGCTTCCTGATCCGGCGCCCGGCCGCGGCGTCTCCGCGTCGCGTGGTACCCGACGTGAAGAATTCGATTGATTGTCGCAGCCCGCGGACGTAAATTGATGGCGTACGGTGGCCGCGCGGTGACAGGAGTCCGAGGTTCTGCTTCCGTCGACCGACTCGATCCGCCGCGTAGGCATCGTACGTGATGAAGTGTCGGTGGGAGCGGGCGAGCTCGTAGCACCGGCGAGACGGCGCTGCGAGCAAAGGCGCGGGAAGCCTTCCCGGACCCGGGAGCTTCCAACCAACGCGCGGAGTTCGAGGGTTACGCGCTTCAGGCTCCGCCTTCGGTAGGGCCCTCGTCCGATTTCGGGGGAATACCGGTTGCCGGTGGCGGTTCCGACGCGTCCCGAGGGCATGCGAGCCGCGGATTCGGCGTCGTTCTGCGGCGACGGTCGGCGGTTCGAGGTGTCACTTCGCTAGACCTCCAGGTCCTGCCCCGTCGGAGGATCGGGAAGGCCCCGCCGCCTCGGCGATCCCATGCCATTCCGATCACCGCGTCGTGTCGGAGCGGAGCCGCCGACGCCGGAACCCGCCGGACTCGGCTACACTCGCCGCGCAGCCGCCGGGGCGAGGACCCCGAGGGATCCGACGCATGCCGCAGGTCAAGATTCCGCCTCCCTACCGGGGAACGACCCAGGGCCGGGCCGCAGTCGCCGCGGACGGCAGCACTGTCGGCGACTGCCTGAAGAGCCTCGCCCAGGGCTACCCGGGGCTCGGCGAGCTGCTCCAGGATCCGATGGGAGCGGTCCACCCCTTCGTTACCGTGTTCGTCAACGGCGACGAGATCGAGCGAAGCGCGCTGGCTACCCGCGTCGCCGACGGCGACGAGATCGAGATCCTGACTGCCGTGGCGGGCGGCTGACGGCTGCCCGAGGGCTGGGCGCGTCTGGTATTCTGAAAATCTCATCCGAAGGAGGCACTCGATGGGCGGACCGACCGGCGACCGACTGATCCGCGTGGACATGACGAGCCAGACCGCGACGACGGAGCCCTTCCCCGCGGAGTGGAAGCTGCTCGGCGGCCGTGGGCTGTCCGCGCGCATCCTGCTGCAGGAGTGCGACCCGGCGTGCGATCCCCTCGGACCCGACAACGTGCTCGTCATCGCGCCGGGCTTGTTGGCGGGCACCGCCGCCCCCACCTCGGGTCGGATCTCGATCGGCGGCAAGAGTCCGCTCACCGGCGGGATCAAGGAAGCGAACGCGGGCGGCAACCCGGCCCAGGACCTGATGAAGCTCGGCTACCGCGGGATCGTGGTGAAGGGGCAGCCGTCGGATCCGGACAGGCGCTACGCGCTCGAAGTGACGGAGAAGGGCGTCGAGGTCGTCGACGCGACCCCGCACAAGGGAGAGTGGAACTACGCGCTGATCGAGAGCCTTTCGGACGTGTACTCGAAGACGACGTCCTTCATCTCGATCGGCCCCGCCGGCGAGATGAAGCTCAAGGGCGCCTCGGTCGCCTGCACGGACCAGGAGCAGGAGCGACACCCCGCGCGGCACGCGGCGCGCGGCGGGCTCGGCGCGGTGATGGGGAGCAAGGGCCTGAAGTACGTGGCCGTCGATCCCGGCAAGGCGCGCACGCGGCAGCCGGCCGGGCGCAAGGAGTTCTCGCAGCTCTGCAAGAAGTACACCCGGGACTACCTCGACGGCCCGCAGATGTTCAAGACCGGGACGAGCACCGTCGTCACGGTGGCGAACATCCTGAACACCTTCCCCTACAAGAACCGCGTGGAGGGACAGTCGCCCGACTGGGAGACGCTCGACGGCAAGAACATCGTCGCGAGCTTTGAAGAGCGGGGCGGCGGCATGCACAACTGCATGACCGGCTGCATCGTGAAGTGCAGCAACGTCGTCCACGACGCGGAGGGCAACTACAAGACCTCGGCGCTGGAGTTCGAGACGCTCACGCTGCTCGGCGCCAACTGTGCGATCGCGAGCTGGGAGGACGTCGCCGACCTCGACCGTCTCTGCGACGAGGTCGGCCTCGACACGATCGAGACGGGCGCCGCCATCGCGATCTACATGGACGCGGGCGAGATGGAATTCGGCGACGCCGAGGGCGCCAAGCGCATCCTGCACGAGATCGCGAAGGGCACGGAGGTGGGCCGGGCCATCGGCGACGGCGCCGTCTCCATCGGCCGGCGCACGAAGCACCACCGGGTGCCGGCCGTGAAGGGCCAGGCGATCCCGGCCTGGGACCCGCGGCCCCTCAAGGCCACGGGCATCACCTACCTGACGAGCCCGATGGGTGCCGATCACACCGCCGGCCTGATCGTGAATCCGGGTCTGCCCGAGGAGGAGTGGGTGCGCGCGTCCCAGGAGGTGCAGATGGTCAACGCGGTCTGCGATTCGTCGGGCTTTTGTCAGTTCCTCCAGCCGACCCTCGACGACATCCGCGCTTTCTACGGCCACTTCTACGGTGAGGAGATCACCCGCGAGCAGATCGCCGATCAGGCCTGGCAGTGCCTCTCGGACGAGTGGGAGTTCAACCGCCGGGCAGGCTGGAAGGAGCAGGACGACGTCATGC
>JAOTUO010000215.1 GCA_029863845.1 Myxococcales bacterium | reverse complement strand
GAAGCGCTGATGGTCGCGCCGTGGAAACAGCGCCTGCGCCTGGAGGCGCTCCTGGATCGTATGACGCAGATGACTATCGACTGCATCGAGAGCTTCGCGCGGCTCAAAGGCGTCGACGCCTTCATGACCTGGCAGGATTTCGGCTCGCAGACGCGGCCGGCCGTCTCGCCGGAGATCTTCCGCGAAATCTACGCACCGCGCATGGCCCGCATGGTGTGCGCCGCGCACGACGCCGGCATGCACTTCATCTGGCACTCCTGCGGCCAGATCTTCGACCTGATCGGTGAGATGATTGCCATGGGGGTCGACGTGGTGCAACTCGACCAGCCGCGACTCCTCGGCCACGCGCGGCTCGCGGAGGCCTTCGGTGGGCGCATCTGCTTCTGGAACGCGGTGGATACCCAGTGGTCGACGATTGCGGATCGGTCGGACGCGGACCTCCGCGCCGAGGTGGCAGCCATGATCGCGCCCTTCCGACGCTTCCGCGGGGGCTTCATGGCTCGCCATTATCCGCAGCCGTGCGACATCGGCCTGTCCCGCCACTTTCACGAGGTGACGGCCGAAGCCTTCCTGGAGGGTGCAAGCGGGCCTGGGAACGCGTGACGGTCTTCAGTCGGGGAAACGCACCTCGCGGACGAAGATCTGCTGGAAGCTCCGATCCGACGCCAGCGACACGTGCTCGACACGAGCGAGCACGTCCCGGTACTCGAACGCCGCCCGGTCCTTCGCGAACAGAGTCAGCTTCGCTCCCAGCAAAGCCGAGTTCCCGACCGGGTCGACGCTCTCGTCGGGGAAGTCGATCAGGCCGATGCGCCGTGCGCTTTCGCGGTTCACGTAGTTGCCGAAAGCCCCGGCGAGATTCACGCGCGACACCTCGTGGGGGCCAGCGCCCCAACGATCGAGCAGTATGCGAATGCCCGCGGCGATCGCCCCTTTGGCGAGCTGCAGCTGTCGGAGGTCGCCCTGGGTCAGGTGCACGGGGCCGCTCAAGTTGAGGATCTTCCGGCCCTCTTCGAGCCGGCCGCTCGGCTCGACCCAGCCCAGCTCCAGTCCGGCGGCCACGGCGTCCACCAGGCCACTGCCGCAGATGCCGCGCGGCGCGGCGTCTGCGATGGTGTGGCAGATGAGGCCGCCATCGACGACCGTGACCTGGTCGATGGCGCCGGTGGTGGCCTGCATGCCCATCTCGATCCCTCCCGCCTCGAAAGCGGGCCCAGCGGCAGTGGAGGCGCACAGCATGCGTTCGGCGTTCCCCACGACGATCTCGCCGTTGGTCCCCAGGTCGATCAACAAGCTCGGTTCATCGCGCTCGTGCATCCGAGTCGCGAGGATGCCCGCCAGCAGGTCGCTGCCAACGAAGCCTCCGAGACAGGGGAGGAAGCGTACCCGCGGATCCCCGCGCACCTCCCAGCGCAGGTCGGAGGCCTGGAACTCCTGGAGCCCGTCGTGGTCGGACTCGAAGGGAACGCGAGCGAGCGGCTCCACGTCGAGTTCGCAGAAGAGGTGATGCATCACGGTGTTGCCCACCAGGACGACGGTGTCGATGGGCGCCTGCTCGAGGCCCGCGGTGGCGATCACGCGGCCTACCAGCGCGCCGATCCCCTGACGGACGACGGCTGCGAGCTTCTGTCGCCCCGCCTCTTGGAGGGCGAGCTGGGTGCGGGTCATGATGTCGCTGCCGTAGGCGGCTTGAGGGTTCAGCGCGGTATCGCAGGCCCGTACTCGGCCCGTCTCGAGGTCGACGAGCTGGGCCACCACGGTGGTGGTGCCGAGGTCCACCGCCACGCCGAAGCCCGGCCGGGGCTCGAAGTCGAAGGCGGAGTGGTCGGCCAGGATGGGAACCTGAAACTGCTCCAGCTGGAGCACGACCGGCTCCTGCGCAAGGGAGCGACACGCCAGCCGCCAGCCCTGCTCCCGCTCCTCGTCGGAGAGGATCGCCGCCTCGTCGGGTGTGATCGAGAGATTGCCCTCCACCGCCTGAACCCGGCAGCGCTTGCAGCGTCCGCGACCGCCGCACGGGAATTCGACGCCGTAGATGTAGAGGACGTCACGCAGCGGTGTGCCGCGCTCGACCTCGATGCTGCGACCGTAGGGCCGCAGCTCGATCCGCACGGAGTTGCTCATACCGCACTCGCCTCGCTCACCAACCCTCCGCGGGAGTGCTGTCGGTTATAAAGACCCGTCCGAAGCCTCTGATTCGCGCGTTTCGGCCGGAGGCGGAGATCACTACGCCCTCCCGTGGTTCGGGGCAGCATGGTGGACCCCCCCGGGAGGCAAGGGTTCCGTCGGGGTGTCCCTTGTCCCGGTCAAATACTCGGAACTTCCCGCCATTGTGCACATTTTCCGACGGTAGGTCCAAATGGGCTGCGCGGTACGCTTGGGGCCCTCCTCCTACACCGGAGCCTCAATGGGCGCGTCACAGGGCGTCGGCCGGCGGAGCGGTGTGGGGTCTCCAATAGACCCCACATGGGGGACGGGGTGTCGCCCGGAGCAGGGGAGGGCGCCGAAAACGTTCCTCGGGTGCGCTCGCGCGCCGTTTCGATGGGCGCAAACGCTGAGAGGCCCACGCAGCCTATCCCGCTTGATCCAGGGCGAAGAAGGCTTCAGGATGAACCGATGGGTCGCAGTACAAGACCCTGGTAGGCCGCGTCGGACGTTCCACAGCATGAAGATCGACTGGCAAGGCGACATCACATCCGTCCAGCCGCGTTTCCGCCTGTTGCGATCCTTCGATGAGCGCCACCATACCTACCTCGGCTATGCACTCCGGATTCGGGGCAGCATCAATAGGAACGACGCGGAGGCGTGGTTCGGCGTCGGCAAGGCATTCCACGAGAAACACCGATTCGAAGTCGGCCAAGCCGCCACCGGTCAGGCACACGCCGTCGCGGATCCCAGAGTCGAGCCTGTCGACTTCTACAAGGTCAGCCGCCTCACCATCGAACCGCGGCAGAAACCCGCCGGCACACCACCGCCTTGGCAGGGTGTTGCCCCGTGATCGAGATCTATCGAGATCGGGGCCACAGGCGTCTCTCCACGAAGACCTATTCGTCCGTCGCTTGCTCTGGCTGCATCTGGGGCGCTCGCATGCCCGTCACGATCATCGTCGATCAATGGAATCCAGAACAGAAGAAGTACCGTCTCGAGACCTTTTGCTACGGGCCCAAATCCTGCCGTCTCTACCGGCCTGGTCCCACCCGTAAAGTCCCGGGACGCCGAGGCATGACCTACGAGGAGGAGGATTGGATCGACGAGGAGCTTACGGCTCATCGCGGAGCCGACGACTGACGCACCGCTCCCCTTCTTTCCCCGGTCCACGGACGCGGCCTAACCAGGCAGCTGAAGCGCCCGGTGCCGGTCGGCGCGAGGACGCGGTGCCCTACGATTGAGAATGGAGGACGAGAAATGATCCGAGGGAGCTGCCTGTGCAGCGGGGTTCGCTTCGAGATCGCGGGCAAAGTGAGTGGCATCGGCCAGTGCCACTGTTCACTGTGTCGCGAGGTCTCTGGGACCGCGTCCAACGCGGTTCTGCTCACGTCGACGGGGAGCTTTCGCTGGGTCGCGGGCGAGGAGCTGAGCCAGGCATACGAGCGGCCCGGCGGCTGGAGGACCAGCTTCTGCCGAGTCTGCGGATCGCCATTGCCGCGGCCGCACCCCAGCGGAAAGGTGTTCTGGATCCCGGTGGGAACCCTCGACGACGAGCCCGGAACGGGCGTCGAGCAGCACATATTCGTCGGATCAAAGGCTGCCTGGGATGAGATTCCCGGGAGTGCGCCGCAGTACGAGGAGAGCGGGCCCGTCTTCGAGAAGCGCCCGCGGCGCAGCTGAGCGCCCGGTGCGTTAAGCGGCGGCCACTAGCGCTCAAGCATCGCCCTCAGTGGTCCGATCAGAGCCTTGTGCTTACCCCTCTCATCTTACTCGCAGTCCTGACCGCGCTCGCGGTCACAGCCATTCGGATCGTCAAAGAGGGCGAGCGCTTGGTGGTTTTTCGCCTCGGGCGGTTACATCGAGTACTCCAGCCTGGTCTTCGATCGGCCCTGCCAGGAGTCGATCGCACCGTTCGTGTCCGGCTCGACACCGCCGTCCCAGGCTGGCGACAGCTCTCGGAGCCCGAACTCGATGCCAAGCTTCACGAACTGGTTTCGACAGGCCAACTCGCCGTGACTCGTTCCACCTAGGCTGTCGCAGCCGCCTCCTGACGAGGCGCTGCAGCGGACCGCCAACGGCGCGTTTCAATCGAGGTTTGGTAGCCTTCTGGCATCACCCGTGGGCGCCTCAGCGGCCGTCGGTAGCCTGTGCCCCGCGGCTGAGTGCCCGGTGCGTTGGGCGGCTTGTACCGGGCAATCGTGATCTGGGGGAGAAATGGAAGATAACGAGAAAATCATAAGGGACTTCATCAAGGCGTGGTCGCGCCTTGATCCAGAGGAACTCGCCGCGTACTTCGCCTCCGGCAAACCCGGGGCGGTTCATACCGCGCAGGGCGTCGGCCGGCGAAGCGGTGTGGGGTCTCCCATTGACCCCACATGGGGGGTTGGCTCAAGCCCATCCTTTTCGCGAGCTCGAAATGGCTCGGTTCTCGGGGATCAGGTCAGGGACCGATCGATCTGCGGCCGACTCGGATCAGCGTAGGGACTTGAGCACGCGGCGCGCGATTCGCGCGTGCTGCTTGTCGCTCTTCTGGAGGTATCCCGGGCTGTTCGCGTACTCGTTCAGGGACCGCTCGATCAGTGCGCGCGCCTCGGGCTCACGGCCGACCTCGGCGAGGGAACGCGCGAACTCGGTTTGATAAGCCAGGGATCGACTGGCATTGGCGATGGTTTCCTTCAGCGCGAGCGACTCTTCGCGACGCTCTTCCCGCCAGTAGATTTCGGCGAGCATCGACCCCGCGCCGTAACCCGCGTACTTGAAATCGAGCTCGGCGAGCGCCTCCAGAGCCTCGATCGCCGCCGTCGTCCGTCCCGCGCCGAGCAGCGAACAGCCGAGTCCGTAGAGGGCGGCCTTGTCCTCCGGTTCTGCGTCGAGGAGCTGTTGGAACAGCTCCGCTGCCTCGACGTGTCGATCTAGGTTGTGAAGCCCCTGGGCGAGCATCAATCGGTTCTCGAAGCTCGGGGTGTACTCGGCGTTGAAACGCAACTGATCGAGAGAAGGGGGCCTGGAGAAGCGTCCGAGCCTGAACGCGGCAAACTCGGGGTCGTGAATCTTGACCGCCAGGAAGTACGCGATCTCGCCGAACGGCATCATGATGATCATGTACCAGACGTAGCCAGCGCCTCGCCTAGCGGCGTCGACGAGCATCCACAGCGAGAAGGCGCTCTGCAACGCGAACAGGATGTGCATCAAGGGGGCACCCGGCGTTTCGACCCCTGGCCGTATCGGTCGTTCGGGTGGCGAGCCTTAACCGGATCAGGGGACCCCAAGCTATGGGACTCGCAGGGGAAGAGTCACTTGAACAGCCGGTGGAAACGTAGACGAAGGACTCCTTGGCCGTCTTGCCCGATGACTGGTGGTTATCGCTGATCTCTCTGGTGTCCATTGACCGACTGGCTGCCTGACAAGCGGCTGCAGCTGACACCGCACCTGTGCCTTCCGAGAACATCTGACGACGTACAGCCCGAACGGCAGGCGAAAAATCTCGGTGTTGCCCGGAACAGGGGAGGGCGCCGAGGAAGTTCGGCCCCGGGCAGGCCCTGACGTCGAGTCCGCGTCGCGCCGGGTTTCGACGGCCGCAAACGCTGCGAACCGGCGCAGGCCATCCCGCTTGATCTGGAGCGGACTACCACGGAGGGCATGTCACGGCGAAATGACCTTGTGGACCGCCACAGGCTTATTCTCCCTATGCAATCTTCCGGCTGCTCGACGCCTCGTGCAGCGCGGCTCCTATCACGGCGGCACGGAGTGATCCGGCAGCGCGCAGGCTGCTCCTTCGGAGAAGCCCTGTGGACCCACGTCGAAGCCGCGGTTGAAGCGCGCGCGGAAGTTCTCCCACGCGATGGAGCCCGTCAGCTCGACGAGGCCTTCGTCGCCGAGCTCCCTGCGCAGCGCCTCGACGAGCTCCTCGCTCGCGTCGGCCGGGGTCCGGGACAGTGCCGCAGCGTAGTCGAGCACTTGTCGCTCGAGCGAATCGAAGAGGTCGCTCGTCTCGTGCTGCGTAATCGCCAGGATCTTCTCGTCCGTCAGTCCATCGTTTCTGCCGACCGCAGATCCGATGTCCAGTCAGAAAACGCAGCCGATCATCGAGGCGGCCTTGAGTGACGCAAGGGCCTTGAGGCGGGAGTCGACGCTCTTGCCGCGCGCCAGACCGAGCTCGAAGAGCCCGGCGGCCCACATGATCGGGGAGCTTTTCGCCATGATGCGGAGCGGCTCAGTCACCTTTCCCACCCGGCCCTTCGCGCCGCGGAAGACCACGCGCGTCATCAGCTTCGCTTCGCGATCGCTCACGCCTTCGATACGAGCCATGGAGCCTCCATCAACTCCCGACCGGGCCGGGCTGTTGGCGCGCAAGATGTGCGGTCGCCCAGATCATCAGCAGGGCGGGAAGGTAGACACCCGGAAGGTCGAGCCACCAGTGGTCGTGGCTCAGTGCACCCCGCACGGTGTCATAGATGTGGAGCAGCGCATGCGCCGCGAGGAAGAGGGCGGCGACCGCCGCGAGCGGGAGCCGGTAGCGCTCGCTCCAGGCCGCCCACAGGAGCGCCGCGCCGACGGTCAGAAAGGCGCAGCCGATGTCGCGCACGAAGTGGGGATTGAAGGGCCCCGTGTCCGGGACCGCGGCCGGGAGGTCCGTGTACCAGTGCATCGGCCCCGCGAGCATCCAGAGCGCGTTGGCGAGGGTCCCGACACCGAGGATCGCGAAGAGCCAGCCGAGACCGTCGAGTCCGCGGAATCCCCCAGATCGCTGCACCGCCATGTGCCCCTCCGCCGCCCGCACCGCGCGCGCTCGAAGCCTAAGGAACGCCGGCCCACCCGCAAGCAGGCGATTCGCCCGATCCGGGTCCCTTCCGAGTATGGAGTATGCCATCGCCTCGGCGCTGCGAGGAACCCGCGGGGTTCGGCCGCGCCGCGAGACCTGAGGCGAGGGCCGGACGGATTGACCGTCGGTGTGGGGTCGCTTTGGGGTCAATCGCACGCCATTGCCCGCAATCCCGGAGACCCCACACTGTGGAACTTCGCGTAGTTGCAGGAGGTTTCTCGCGGCGCAACGCTCTTTTAACCCGTTGGTCTG
>JAOTUO010000214.1 GCA_029863845.1 Myxococcales bacterium | reverse complement strand
CTGCTCGCGAACCCGCCGCTGACGCGCGCGATGCTCGGCGTCCTGTGCCAGGACGACTGCGTGGACCCGGAGGCCGCCTGCAAGGAGCTGGGCATCCAGCTCACCCCGCTCGACGAAGCGCTACGCCGCAGCCTCGGAATCGAGGCGTGACGGAATCCCGGTCCCGCGTCTTCCCGCGCCTCGGCCTCTGGCTGCTCACGATCGCGTGTTTCGTCTACCTCTACTTTCGTATCGACGGCGCCGCAGGCCGCGTGGGCCAGGACGCCTTCGGCTACCTGCGCGACGTCTTCGCCGGCGTGAACTGGGCCGCCTGGCTGGCCCTGATGATCCCCTACTCGGTCTTGTTCTTCCTGATCGACACGGCCGTCGTGTGGCGCATCATCAACTGGTTCAACGCACGGGTCCGCTACCGGGACCTCCTCCCCATCCGCGGCAGCGCCTACATCATCTCGATCGTGAACGAGCAGGTGGGAAAGGGCGTCATGGCCGTCTACCTGAATCGGCGGGACGGCGTCCCGGGCTGGGAAGTCGGCTCCAGCATGCTCTTCATCATGTTCTGCGAGTTCTACTACCTGCTCCTGTGGGCCGTGATCGGATACGCCCTGGGGCGCGACTCGCTGCCCGACGCGTTCGTCCTGATCCCGTACCTCGCCGTCGCCGCGGCGGCCTTCTTCGTCGTGTGGATGCTCTACTTCCGAGGTGTGCTGGCGCCCCGCTCGGCCGTGCGGGACCGCCCGATCCTGAAGGCCTTCCGGGAGGCACGGCTGCGGCACTACGCGGGCATCGTCGCGCTGCGATCCCCGGCGCTCCTCTCGGCGGTGGTGATCTACACCCTGGCGCTGCGCCTGTTCGGGGTCGAGGCGGGATTCTTCGAGATGCTGGGCTATCTGCCGGTGATCTTCTTCGGCGCCGCGGTGCCCACTCCGATGCGCGCCGCGGCGATCACCCTGTGGGTGACGCTCTTCCCGGAGCGTCCGGGCGAGATGGCCGCCTTCGGCATCGTCCAGCACAATTTCTTCATCTTCTTCAACGCTGCGATCGGGCTCCTGTTCCTGCGTCGCGCCAACCGGGAGCTGTTCGGAGGAAGAGGGCCCGGCTGAGGATCGACGCGACCGTCGTCGCGACGAGTCCCCAGGCGAGCAGCCGGACGACGCCGGGCTCGGGCCAGGCGATCCCGAGCGCGTCGCGCACGATCGGCACGGCGACGATGACGTAGTAGCCGATCCCGTTGAAGCGGCCGAGCGCACTCGAGCGCAGGCCGCGAGATGCGAGCCTTCGCGAGTCCAGCGCGTACTGGACGAAGGCGACCGCGATCAGGAGCGGAAGCACCGCCGGCAGCACGCCGGCGCGGGCCAGCGCGGCGGCGCCGGCGGCGCAGAAGACCGCGTCCACCGCGTGATCGAAGAAGCCGCCCCACGGCGAGGGAGCGCCGGCGCGGCGGGCCGCGTGTCCGTCGGCGAAGTCAGTCGCCACGGCGGCGAAGAAGACGGCGCTCGCCGCGAGCGGAGACCCGCGCGCGATCGCGAGGACGAGGACCGGCGCCAGAGCGAGACGGAGGAGCGTGAGCGCGTTGGCGACCACCCCCGAAGGCTACCAAGCGCACCCGCAGCGGCTACTCTGGGGCGCCCGATGCTCGCAAGGCGAACATTGAGCCTCCTCGCCGCACTCGCGGCGTGCGCGTGCGGATCCGATCAGGTGCTTTCGGAGGCCGGGCACCGCGGGCAGCACGTCTATCTGAACGTGTGCATCGTCTGCCACCACGGAGACCCGAACCGCGACGGGACGCTCGGGCCGGCCATCGCGGGCAGCTCGCTCGAGCTGGTCCGGGCGAAGGTGCTCCACCGGGAGTACCCGCCCGGGTACGAGCCCCAGCGAACGACCTTCCTGATGCCCGCCTACCCCTTCGTCGAGGAGAAGCTCCCCGACGTCGTGGCCTACCTCGCGGAGGTCGAGGCGCCGGAGGCTAGGTCAGCACGAGGTGGAACCCCGCCAGCACGACCGTGAGGCCGAGGCCCGCGTGGATCGTGCCGCGCACCGTCGTCAGCGGCTTCTGCGTCGGCGCTCCGGGCCCGATCAGCGCGTTGGCCTCGACCAGGCCCACCAGGATCAGTGTGGCGATCCAGTAGAGTGACACCCCGCTGTCGCCCGTGATCGAAGTCAGGTGACTGGCCGAGCCCATGAAGAAGAGCATGGGGAGCGAGAAGAGCGTGTTGGTGCGCGAGGCCATGCCGGCCCTGGCGCCGCGGCCCGCGGCCGTCGGGTCGGCCTCGCCGCCCGCGGCGGCCTTCTCCGCGCTGGCGATCACGACCTTCTGCGCGGGCCAGATGACGAACCAGACGTTGGCCCACATCAGCGTGCCCATCAGCGCGCCCGTCAGGATCCGCGACATGTAGCCGCTGGCGAGCGGCATGCCGTCGTGGCCGAGCTTGAGCAGGAGCATCAGCAGGCCGGTGATGAAGGTGAACATGGCCCCCCAGCGGAACCACCAGAGGGCGTTGGGCACCAGGCCGCGCGTCATGGCGCCCTTGGCCTGCCCTCCCAGGTCGGTCCCGAAGAACGGCGTCTGGATGAAGTTGAAGTAGTAGAGGACACCGATCCAGGTGACCCCGGCCAGGAAGTGGACCCAGCGTAGAAGGAATTCGACCCATTCCATCGTCATCGCGTTCGCTTCGCCTCCCGTTCGAGCCGGCGCCCATTGTACTCGGGTTGCGCCCCATTTCAGCAATCAGGCGCTCGCCCATCGGTGAATGCGCGTGGTGATCCGACCCCAACCGAGCTCGCCGAACAACGTCTCCACGCGCGTGCGGTCCGCGCCGCGGTAGGCGAGCCGCCGCAGGTCGGCGTGGAGTCCCGGCACGTCGCGGCGCAGCGTCGCCAGCGCTCGCGTGCGCAGCGCGCGATCGCGGTGGCGCTCGATGGCGGCCGCGGCGCGCGCGGCGCCCCGGATCGCCAGGCCCGACCAGCGCTCGGGATCGGCCGGGATCCTCTCGATCGCACCGAAGGCGCGTAGCGCGGCGGCGGCGGTCCTGGGGCCGATCCCCGGAACCCCCGCCAGGTTGTCCACGCTGTCTCCGACCAGGCCCAGATAATCGGGAATCTGCGCCGGCTCGACGCCGAATTTCGCCCGCACGGCGGCGGCGTCGCGGCGCTCGTCGCGGGCGGGATCGTGGAGCCACACGCGCCCGTCCGGGCTCACGAGCTGGGCGAGATCCTTGTCCGTGGTGACGACGACCACGCGTGCGCCCTTCCTGCCGAGTCGCAGCGCGAGCGTCGCGATCACGTCGTCGGCCTCGAAGTCCTCCTGCTCGAAGACGGGAACACCGAGCGCCTCGGTCACCCGCGCGCAAAGCTCGAACTGCGGTTCGAGGTCGGCGGGCGGCTCGCCCCGGTTCGCCTTGTACTCGGGCTCGATCTCGTTGCGAAAGCTCTCCATCGAGTGGTCGAAGGCGACCGCCACGTGGGTGGGACGCTTCTCGGCGAGATACTTGATCAACGAGTTCGCAAAGCCGTAGGCGGCATTCGTGGGCGTGCCGTCCGGTGCCCGCATCGGCGGCAGCGAGTAGTACGCGCGAAAGACGAGGATATGGCCGTCGATGAGGTGGACGACGGGGCCGCGGGCCACGCTCAGCTCTGCGGGGCGAAGCTGCGCTCTTCGAGGATCGTGTCGGTGACGATGGAAGCGGCCTTGTTCAAGTCGATGCGGCGCGAATCGCGGCCCTTCCGTCGCATCAGCTCGACCTTGCCCTCTTCGAGACCCTTCGGACCCACGGTGAGGCGGTAGGGCACGCCGATCAGGTCGGCGTCGTTGAACTTGACGCCGGGGCGCTCGGGGCGGTCGTCCAGGAGCACCTCGATGCCCGCGCCGACCAGCGCATCGTAGAGGCCCCCTCCCGCGTCGCTGGTGGCCGCGTCCCTGGGATTGAGGATCGTCACCACCACTTCGAAGGGCGCGACCGCGAGGGGCCAGACGATTCCCGCGTCATCGTGGCAGCGCTCCACGACCGCCGCCATGGTCCGCTCGATCCCGATGCCGTAGGAGCCCATCACGATGGGGCGCGAATCGCCCGCTTCGTCCAGCACCGAAGCACCCAGCGCCTCGCTGTAGCGGGTTCCGAGCTTGAAGATGTGGCCGGCCTCGATCGCCTTGCACACCTCGAGGGGCGCGTCGCACAGCGGGCAGCCCTCTCCGGCCCTCACCTCGCGCAGATCGAGCCAGGCGTCCACCCGGATGTCGCGCTTCACGTCGACGCCGCGCAGATGGAACTCGTCCTCGTTGGCCCCCGTCACCATGCCCTTCCGGTCCCGAAGGGCGAGGTCGGCGACGACGCGGCGGTTGCTCACGCCCACGGCACCGAGGCTGCCGGCCGACGCGCCGAGCGCGGCGCGGATCTCGGCGTCGGTGGCGGGCCGCAGCTCGATCGCGCCGGTTCCATCCCGG
Source organism: Myxococcales bacterium (assembly GCA_029863845.1). GTDB lineage: Bacteria > Myxococcota_A > UBA9160 > UBA9160 > SMWR01 > JACZXC01. The sequence goes on along the minus strand of JAOTUO010000214.1, from coordinate 2,806 downwards.
AGCTTCTGCTCCGCGAGCACGTGATCGCCGCGTAGGAGGACGAGGCGGGTCTCACCGTCGAGGAGGTAGACCAGCGTCTTGACCTGGCGCTCCGCGGGGGCTCCGCCCTCGAAGGCGGCGAGATCGTCGATCGTGCGCACGCCGGGCGTGGCGAACTTCTCCGGCTCGTCCCGGGTGGGCCCGTCCGCGCTCGCCGAGATCGACGAGGTGGCCTTCTCGACGTTGGCGGCGTAGCCGCAGCCGCCGCAGAAGGCGATCCAGTCCTCGCCCGCATCGCTGGTCACCATGAACTCGATTGACTCGCTGCCGCCCATCGCCCCCGAAGAGGCCTCCACCGCGATCGAGTCGACGCCGCATCGGGAGAAGATGCGCCGATACGCCTCGAAGTGTCTCTGGAACGCGCGGTCCAGCCCTTCGACGTCGACGTCGAGCGAGTACGAATCCTTCATGGTGAATTCGCGCACGCGCAGCAGGCCCGACTTGGGCCGCGGCTCGTCGCGGAACTTGGTCTGGATCTGATACCAGATCTGCGGAAGCTGCCGATAGCTGCGCAGCTCGCCCGCGATCGCCGTGAAGACCTCCTCGTGGGTCATGCCCAGCGCCACGTCGACGCCCCGGCGATCCACGAGACGGAACATCTCTGCGCCCATCGCCTCCCAGCGGCCCGATCGCTTCCAGAGATCGCCCGGGTGGATCGCGGGCAGCCGGAACTCCTGCGCACCGATGCCCTCCATCTCCTGGCGCACGATGCGCGAGATCTTGTGGCACACGCGGAGACCGAGCGGCAGCAGCGAGTAGACGCCGGACATGAGCTGGCGCACGAAGCCCGCGCGGACCAGAAGCTTGTGGCTCACCGCCTCGGCGTCGGCCGGATCGTCGCGCAGCGTTGGAATGAAGGCGTTGGACCAGCGCATGCTGCGGGGAGGCTAGCCGGGCTCGAGCGGGGTTCCCAGGGACACGAAGGCGTCTTCGAAGGCAAATCGGATCTTCGCGGTGACGGGCCCCGGGGCGCCGGCGCCCACCCGCTGTCCGTCCAGGGATCGGACGGGGACGATACCGGCGCCGCTGCCGGTGAGGAAGGCCTCGTCCGCCGCGAACAGGTCGAAGCGGCCCAGCGTCTGCTCGCGGGCGGGAATTCCCAAGGGCCCGGCCAGCTCGAGCACCGTCGCGCGGGTGATGCCCTCGAGCGCGCCGTCCGTGGCCGGCGGCGTGCGCAGCTCCCCTCCGCGATAGACGAAGAGGTTGGCGACGCTCGCCTCGGCGATGGAGCCCGCCGCGTTGAGCAGCAGTGCCTCGTCGGCGCCGCGACGGCGCGCCTCCAGCTTCGCGAGCGCGTTGTTCAGGTAGTTGAGGCTCTTGACGCGCGGGTCGAGCACATCGGGAGACGGTCGCCGCCAGCTCGATGTCACCAGATCGATACCCCGTGCGAGCTTGTCTTCGCCGTAGATGCGCAGCCGATCGACGATGCAGATCACGCGCGGGCGCGGGCAGGTGCTGGGATCGACACCGAGCTCGCCGTCACCGCGCGTCGCGATCAGGCGCACGTAGGCGCCCGGCTCGCCGTAGTCTCGCGCGGTCTCGAGCACGATCTCCCGCATCGCGGCGAGGCCGCCCGGAAGCTCGAGCGCGATCGCCCGGGCGGCGGCGCCGAAGCGCGCGAGGTGGTCGTCGAGCCGGAACACACGGCCGCCCGCGACCCGGATTCCCTCGAAGATGCCGTCGCCGTAGAGGAGACCGTGGTCCGTGACCGGGATCCGGGCCTCGTCCGCAGCGACGACGCGCCCGTCGATCCATACCTTCATGGCTCGGGTCACGAGCGCGTCCCCTCCAGCCGCTCTGCGGCGCGGCGGCCGGCGGCGACGATCCGGCGGGCGACGCGCTCCCAGCCCAGCGCGTGAAGCCGGGGCGAGGGCGCCGCGACGGCCAGCGCCGCCGCCATCCGGCCCTTCGCGATCACCGGCGCCGCCACGACCGACAGGCCGGGAATCCACTCGTCGCGGTTCACCGCGAACCCGTCGCGGCGGGCGCGTGCGACCTCGGCGGCGACGGCGCGACGACTCGTACGGGTCTCCGGCGTGAAGGCCTCGAGGCGCCCGGCCGGTGCCGGGATCGCCTCCTCGGCGAACGCCAGGAAGAGCTTGCCCGCGGCGGTCGCGTGCACCGGCACCTCGGCCCCGACCCGCGGCGCCGCGCGCAGGAAGCCCGTGCCCTCCGCCTTGTCGAGCACCCGGAGCCGACCCGCGCGGGCCGCCACCAGAAAGACGGTCTCGCCGAGGCGCTCCGCCTCTTCCTCGAGCACGGGTCGCGCGGCCGCCACCACGGGCTCGCGCTCCAGGACCCCGAGGCCGAGGGCCACGAGCCCGATACCCGGGCGGTAGCGCCCGCCCGCGTCCCGCTCCACGAGGCCCCGTCGGCCGAGGGCCGCCAGCAGGCGGTGGGCGCTCGACTTGGGCAGGCCGAGCGCGCGGCCGATCGCGGTCACCCCCTGCGCCACCGGCTCCGCGTGCAGGTGAAACAGGACGTCGACGGCCTTCTCGATGGTGCTCAGGACTCCGCTCCGCTTCGCCGCGTGTTCTGATTATCAGAACACGATCTCTTATATTGGAACAATAGCGTCATCCGTCGATGAGCGCGAGCACGCCGGTGTAGGTGAGCAGCTCCGTCGATCGGCCGATCGGACCGATCTCGCACGAGCCGAACATGCCCCCAATGGGGGCGGTGCCGAAGGCCTGCTCGAGGTAGGCCGCCTCGAGCCCTTCCATGCCGAAGAAGGCGGCCCCGCGCGCGCAGCAGTCGAAGTAGACAC
>JAOTUO010000213.1 GCA_029863845.1 Myxococcales bacterium | reverse complement strand
CAGGGAGCGCAGACCTGGATGATCCACCCCGGGCTCGAATCGCTCTGGGGCGAGGTGGACCGGAAGTGGCGCGAGCCTCCCTACGAGTACGACCTGCCGGGCCGTTCGGGCCTGTACAAGTACGCCATGGAGCGGAATCGCGAGTTCCTGGAGCAGAAAGCCGCGAAGGTCGAAATCCTCGAGGCCGCCGCGCCCGTCGAACCCGGCAAGCGGATGACGGTGAAGGTGAAGGTCACCAACAAGGCCGGCCACAAGCTCCCCACGGGTTTCTCGGAGGGTCGCCAGGCGTGGATCCATCTCGCGGTCGTGAACGAAGAGGGAAAGGCCCTGTACCAGGACGGCGTCTTCGGCGAGAACGGCCGTCTCGTCCGCACGCCGGAGACCAAGGTCTACGAGCAGGTCGTGATGGCGGGTCGTCCGGAACGCCGCGGTGAGGAAGGTCGCAGCTGCTACGCGGGCTATTCCTTTCTCGACGGGAACGGAGACGGCTGCGTGGACGCGAAGGAATCCCACTTCCACTTCGTCCTGATGAACTACATCCAGAAGGACAACCGGATTCCGCCCAGGGGCTTCGACAAGGAGGGCTACGAGAAGGACGGGGCCTTCATCGTCCCCTTCGACCCGAAGGACACCGACTACCCGAACGGCCAGAACTGGGACGTCACGCCGTACAGCTTCGACGTCCCGGAGAAGACCCGCGGAATTATTCGGGTCACCGCGACGCTCTGGTACCAGACCTTTTCCCGGGAATACGTGGAGTTCCTCGCGAAATCCGACGTGGAGAAGACGCAACGCTTCGGCGGACGCGCTCGGGACCTGCCCGCGGGTCCCTATGCAGGTCACGAGACCTGGGGCTCTGCGCTCTACCAGCTCTGGAAGGACGCCGGAATGGGCCCGCCCGTCCGCCTGGGCCGGGCCGTCGCGGAGATCGTCGTGGGGGCTGGAGGCTCGCCGTAGGGCGACCGAAGACTCGTTCCCGGCCCCGGGGCAGCGATCCCCGACCCCGCGGCATCGGGACTTCGCGTTCCGCTCGATGCGTTCTTGGAGTGAGGCTCGACGAGTCCGACTTCGTCGAGAATGGCGTTGTCCGGGAGCTCGTCCCCTGGCAGTTCACTCCTTGGCTGCGCCCGCCTTGCGCTGCTCGTCTCGCTCCTGTCGCTTCATCTTGTAGGCCCTGGCCACCTCTCCGCGCTTCTGCTTCACGGTATCGAGAATGGCTGCGGTCTTCTCCTCGATCTCGGAGAGATCGAAAGTGTGCCAGGTCACGGAGAGATCGCGGATCGCGGCGTCGACCGCCTCGAAGAACTCCCGGGTCTCGACGGGGTCCCCCCTGACGGCGATGTAGCGGTAGTAGCGGTGGATCGAGAGGAAGCGGTTCAGCAGGGACCGCGCCTTCTCCGGGGTGTCGGGGTGGTTCTCACTCTCGTCGTTGTGACAGCGCGAGCAGGTCTGCTCCACGCTGTTCACGTTGAGCACGGAGACGTTGATCGAGCCGTGACAGGTGACGCAGGTCGGCCCCTGATCCTCCTGCTTCTTCGCGACGACGTGCTCGAAGTGCGAGCTCTTCCGGAAGCCGTCGTAGATCTCATCGTGGCACTCGCCGCACGTCTGCGGGACGTTGCGAAAATTGACGGCGCTCGATCGTTTCGACGCCTGGAGATCGCCTTCGTGCGAGCGGGTCTTGTCGGCAACGCCGGGGTCGCCGCCGTGGCAGTCCGTGCAGGTCACGTCCTCCTGCTTGTGGATGGACTCGGTCCATTTCTGGAAGTAGTCGTAGAGCTTCCGGTTGGTGACGAGAAAATCGGGATCGCTGTGGCAGTCCACACAGGAATCCTGGACGTCAGAGGCCGCGGGGCTCTCCGGGGCCGCGAGCAACGGGCAGAGGAAGAGGAGCGCCGGCAGGGTCCGCCGCAAAAACGGCGCCCGCGCTCCGGCGAAATGGAGGCTTCGCCATTGGCCGCTCATCGATCCTCCCTGGCTCACGCGCTCCGCGCGCGCGGCGCCCTGCCTCGGAGCCGTCTTCAATACGCCACCGGCTTTCTCTGGCTCCATTCCATGGGGCTGCTCACGGGTTCCTGGCTGCTCTCTTCGTCCTCGTGAAAGGCGAGGGGAACGGCGATTTTCGTCAACACGGTGAATACGAGGGTGCCGACCCCGGCGATCCCGACGGAGATCATCAATTCGGGAAACGCCGGCGCGTACTCGTACAGCTCGCCGAGTGTGCCCGGGGTGAAGCCCGGCAGTACCAGTCCGATGCCCTTCTCGATGAAGACACCGACGAAGGCGAGAAAACAGCCGAGATTCATGGTGACGGGGTACTTGCGGGTCTGGGGCAGGAGCAGGAGCAAGAACGCGAGCACGTTGCAGGCGGCACCCGTCCAGGCCCAACCGACGAGACTGACGTGGTCTTCGACGCCTTCGAAGTAGTACCGGATGTGAATCGTATGGGCGGTGGCGGACCGGTACTCCGTGATCACCTCTGCGAAGAACAGCAGGAGATTCACGAACATGACGATCGCCATCATCTCGGTCATCTTGAGCAGGGCCGCGTCCTTGATGCTGATCCGCGCCACCTTCCGGAGAACCTGGAAGGCCAGGACCATGAGGGCGGGCCCCGCACACAGAGCGCTCGCGATGAATCGGGGCACGAGGATGGCCGAGTTCCAGTAGGGCCGGGACGGCAGAACATTGAAGATGAAGGCGGTCGTGGCGTGGATGCTGATCGCCGCGGGGATCGAAACGAGCATCAGCGTCATGAAGAAGATCCGGTTGTACGGGCGCCCGCGGAAGGAGCAGTACAGGAAGTAGGTCACGATGATCAGGTTGAGCACCAGATAGGCGTTCAGGATCAGCACGTTCATGGCGATCATCGAGCGGGGGAGGTTGGGCTTTCCGAGCACGGGAAGCAGGTGCCAGAAGCGCTCGGGGTGGCCGAGATCGGCCATCACGAAGAGGATGCTCATCACGACGGCGGAGATCGCGATGATCTCGCCGAGCACCACGATCTCCTTGATGGGCTGCCAGTGGTACACGTAGCCGGGAACGGCCAGCGCCACGGCGGCTGCGGCCACGCCCACGAAGAACGCGTAGGTCCCGATGAAGATCCCCCACGGGACCGGATCGCGCAGCCCGGCCACGATGTGGCCGTGGATCAGCTGCTGCGAATAGCCGGCGATACCGATCAGGATCAGGACGATGAGAAACGCGAGCCAGGCGTAGTACGCGCGACTGCCCTGGACGACTGCCTTCACGCTGAAGATCGCGAAATTGAGGATGTTCACGGTGCGCCCGTCGCTTGCACTCGATGCCTCGTATGGCTCTTCCGCTCAGCCATAGAAGTAGAAGAACCTGGGGTTGGTCGCGAGTTCGGCCTTCAGGGCGAACGTTCGCTTGTGTTCGAGCAGGTATCGGATCTCGCTTTCCGGATCGAGCAGATTCCCGAACTTGCGGGCGCCCACGGGGCAGGCCTCGACGCAGGCCGGGTAGCGCCCCTTCCGCGTACGCTGGATGCAGAAGGTGCACTTCTCGACGACTCCGTGGGGCCGGGGTCGGTTGCCGATGATGTGGGTGTCCGGATTGATCTCCTCGGCGGGGATCTCTGGCTCTCTCCAGTTGAAGTGTCGAGCCCCGTAGGGACAGGCTGCCATGCAGTAGCGGCAGCCGATGCACCAGTCGTAGTCGATCACGACGATGCCGTCGGGCTCCTGCCACGTCGCCTGGGTCGGGCACGCCGCGACGCAGGGGGGATTCTCGCATTGCTGGCAAGCGACGGGCAGGTAGAGCTTGCCCTCGGCCGGCACCAGATCGTGGTCGTAGAACGGATTGCCCTCGTCGGGATCGATCGACCGGACGGCGTGCTCCCGCTCGTACTCGAGCACGCGGATCCAGTGGATCTCCGGATCCCGCGACTGGTTGTTCTCCTCGATGCAGGCGTAGACGCAGCGCCGGCAGCCGATGCAGCGCGAGATGTCCAGTCCGTAACCGAACACCACACCGTCGTTCGGGCCGATCGCCCCGACCTGCACGGGCTTGCGGTACTGCTTCGAGTACTTCTGCTCGAGCCGGAGCAGCAGGTCGTCGAGGTCCTCCTGGGTGAGCTCCCTGAAGTGGCGCTGGAAGAAGGATTCCAGATCGAAGCCCTGCGCGGCGCCCGGCACGCCGGCGACGGCCCCGAGACCGGCCCCGGCGGTCTTCAGGAACTCGCGCCGCGATGCCCCGCGCGCTCCGCGCTCAGGGTTCTTCATCGGAGGTCTCCTCCTGCTCGCCGTAGATTCTCAGCTGGATCTCGCTGGCCCGCTTGGGCGGCGGCCTGGGCTCGAGCGGTTTGAAGAGGGGCGAATGCGGATCGTGGCAGACGACGCAGGTCCAGTACTCCTTCGGCCCCCGCCAGTGCCCCGTGCGCTTGCCGTGCACGCCCGCCCTCCAGTCGGGGATCTTCTTGGCGTGGCAGCGGGTGCACAGGCGCCAGGACTCCGCCATCTCGACCGGAGAGGCGTCCGAGAGGTGAAGCAGATCGCGCTGATCGGCGTCGTGGCAATCGAGGCACCAGAGGTCGCCGTGGGCGAGTTCGATGTTGTCGTGCTCGTCGAGCTCGCGCACCTTGGGGTCCGCGGACTCCTCTTCGTGGCAGTCTTCGCACGGGAAGTACTCGTCGTCGATGGGCGGCGGCGGCAGGAGCGCGGGCTCCGGCTCGAGCCCGAGCGGCCGGCTCGGGTACGGCCGCTCGGTGCGCAGCGCCAGCGGGCCGCCGGCCACCGCCAGCATCACGAACGCGAGGATCACGACGGCCAGGAGCACCCACGGCGCCCGCGGGCCTCCGGGTCCGATGCCGCCCGCGCCGGCGCCCTGGGAGGGCATCACCACGAAGCCTCTCCCTCGCCGGCGTTCCCGCTGCGGCTCTCGGAAATCCGTTGCGTGCGGGAAGCGGTCGAGCGCTCACGGCACGCAGCGCGCGGTGTCGCCATGGCGGCCGGGCCGATCCCGTTCTCAGCGGCACGAGACACGCTCGTCGTCGCTCCGGACGGCGTCCATGTCCATTGCAGCGTGCCCCTGCTCGCCGATCCGGGGCCTCACCGGGGAGAACCGCGCGCCATTCGTGCGTCCACCCGACGCAACATCGCAAGCAACGTGCCATGCCCCGGGGGCGTTCGGAGCCCGATTCCGGGGTGCTTTCGGGGACTTAGCGCGAGAATCCGCCCGTCATCGGCCCGTTGACTGTAGCTGGATACCCCATTATCTGGGGCTTGATGCCCCATCTCGATGGTGCAACTGCGCCGTCCAAGCCAATCGAGTTCAAGCCCAGAACCGCGTCGGGTAGGATGCTTACGCCGGGGATCGCGGGTGGCAGCGCCTGGGACCGTGGAATCGTGGGATCCCGAGAGAGATCGGGCTCCTGTTCGGCTCGCGAGCCGACTCCATGAGGGAAGCGTCCGTGGAGCGACGCCTCGAAGGAATCGAAGAGCGGATCGACGCGCTGGCGCGTGAGCTGGGGGAGGTCCAGAGGCGTCTCCAGGCGCTCGAGGTTCGCCGGGGCGACGCGGCCGTCGAGCCCGCTGCCACGCCTCCGGCCGGGAGCGCCGCCCGTCGGGTCTCCGCGATCCGGCCTTCGATCCCCTCGCGAACGATTGCGCTGGTTGGGCGGACCCTCGTGGTTCTGGGCGGCGCCTTCCTGCTCCGGGCGATCAGCGAGGCGGAGGTCATCCCGGCGCTGGCGGCGGCGGGAGCGAGCCTGGCGTACGCAACGGGGTGGCTGGTGCAGGCCGACCGCAGCGCGGCCCGGGGTCAGCGGGAGAGCGCCGTCTTTCACGGCATCGCGGCCGCCGTGATCGCCTTTCCGCTGATCTGGGAGACGACGGCGCGCTACGAGCTCATGGCTCCGACCGTCGCCGCCGCCGCCCTGGTGGCCTTTCTCGGCTTCGGGCTCGCCGTCGCCTGGCGGCGCGAGCTGTGGGAGATCGCCTGGACCGTGACCCTGCTCGCCGTCGCGACGACGCTGGGCCTGCTCGTCGCCACCCACGCCTTCCTGCCGCTCGGGATCGCGTCAGTGCTGATCGCGGTCGCCGTGGAGTCGCTGGCCTTCCGCGAGCGGTGGCTCAGCCTGCGCTGGCCCGCGGCCCTGGCGCTCGACGTCGCGGTGCTGATGACGATCACGGTGGCGCTGAGCCCGGAACCCGCGTCGGCGGTCCGGGGCGGCGTCTCGCCCGCGAGCGCGATCGGGGTCGGCCTTGCGCTTCCGCTGCTCTACCTGAGCAGCATCGGCGCCCGGACTTTGCTGCGCGAACGCGTGGTCACGCCCTTCGAGATGATTCAGGTCGCCGTGGCCCTTGTCGCGGGAATCGGCGGGGTGGTTCGGGTGATCGCGTTCACGGGTGGAGAGCCGACGGCGCTCGCCGCCGGCAGCGTGCTGCTGGGCGCGGCGTGCTACGCGGCGGCCTTCGCCTTCATCGACCGGCGTTCGAGGCTCGGACCCAATTTCTACGCCTACACCACGCTCGGCGGCCTGCTCATCCTGACCGGCAGCTGGATGATCCTCGACGGAGCCGCACTGGCGGTCGCCTGGTCCATCCTGGCGGTCGCCTCGGTGGGACTCGGCACGCGCTTCGACCGCATCACCCTCAGATTCCACGGGGCGGTCTACGTGGCGGCCGCAGCGACCGCCGCCGGCCTCGTCGCCTGCGCCAGCGACGGGCTCCTCGGCGACGCTGCCGCTGCCCTGCGGCCGGTGACGCCCTTCGACGTCGGCATGACGGTCGTTCTGGCCGCCTGCTACGCCGTGCTCGTACGCGGACGCCGCACTCCGACCTCTCGCTGGCCCGAGCGGCTGCCGCAGGCGATCATCGGCGCCGTCGGCGTCTGGAGCGTGGCGGGGATGGCGGCCGGGTGGCTGGCCGGTTCCCTCGTCACGTCGCTGGCCGCGACCGGCGCCGCCCCCAACGTGGCGTTCGTCGCGGCCGGCCGCACGGCGGTGCTCGCAATCCTGGTGGTCGCGCTCGCCTGGGGCGGTCGACGCTGGCTCCTCGAGGAGCTGACCTGGTTCGTGTATCCGCTCCTGATCGGCGCCGGCCTGAAGCTCCTGTGGGAGGACCTTCGCCACGGCGAGCCGTTGGCGCTGTTCATCGCGCTGTCGTTCTACGGCGGGGCGCTCATCGTGACCCCGAGGCTGATGCGGCGCGGCACGTAGGCTCGTTCGCTCGCCGGGGCTCGCTTTCGCATCGGAAACATCGCAGGCATACTGAGGGCGCACCCGCACTCGC
>JAOTUO010000212.1 GCA_029863845.1 Myxococcales bacterium | reverse complement strand
CACCGAACTCCAGCATCTCGCCGTCGGTCCAGGTGGCCAGGCCCGGAGCGGCCGAGCCGGCCACATCCGCACTGGTGCTCAGCCACAGGTTGGCCTCGCTGGCATCCAGCACCGGGGCGGCGTTGGCGAACGTGCCGTAGCGCTGGGCGAAGACTCCGCTGGCGTCGCCGGGTCCGTTGCCCGTCCAGACGACCACGTAGTCGCCCGCGTCGTCCATGGCGATGCCCGACTGCTTCTGGTCGGATGCGGTGGTGGTGTTGACGCGGAACTCGGCACCCACCGCGGTGCCGGCCGAGTCGTAGTCCTGTGCGTAGATGCCCCAGCCGCTGCCATCCTGGAGGCGGCTCGACCAGCTGACGGTGAAGTCGCCATTGGCGTTCATCGCGACGGCCGGGTCCCGCTGGTTGTCCGCCGTCTCGGTGTTGACCGCGAGCTCGGCGCCCTGGGCCACGCCCGCCGCGTTGTAGCGCTGGGCGTACACGCCGTAGCCGCTCCCATCCTGGTTCGTGCTCATCCAGACGACGACGAAATCGCCATCGGAGTCCATCGCCACGGAGGCGCGCTCCTGGGAGTTCGTGGTGGTGGTGTTGACCTGGAAGTTGCTCCCCTGGGCCACGCCAGCTGCGTCGTAGCGCTGGGCAAAGACCCCGAACCCGTCGCCGTCCGCGCCGTAGCTGTTCCACACGACGACGTAGTTGCCGGCGTCGTCCATCGCGATCGAGGACATGTTCTGGTTGTTGGCCGTCCACGTGTTCACCTGGACCTCACCAGCGAGCGGTGTCCCGGCGGCGTCGTAGCGCCGCGAGTAGATCTCGTTGTCGCCGGAGTGATTGCTCTCCCAGACGGCCACGAAGTTTCCCGAGGCATCCATCGCTACCTCGGGATTTGCCTGATTGCTGGTCGTCGTCTGGTTGATCAGGAACTCGGACCCGAGCACGGCGCCGGAGGCGTCGTAGCGCTGGCCGTAGATGTCGTCGCCGTCCCCGTGATCGCTCATCCAGACGACGACGAAGTTGCCGGCGTCGTCCATCGCGACGGCGGCGTGTTCCTGATTTCCGGTCGCCGTGGAGTTGACGCGGAACTCGGCGCCTTGGGCCGCGCCCGTCGCGTCATATCGCTGACCGTAGATCCCCCAGCCCGCGCCGTCCTGGTTGAGGCTCTGCCAGATGGCCACGAAGTCGCCGTCCGCATCCATGGCGACGGGTCGGGACGTATTGTTGCTGCCCGTGTAGGTCTGCTGGGAGTCGGAGGTGGTGGTGTTGACCCGGAATTCGCCGCCCGCAGGCAGCACCGCGCCCCAGGCCCGCTGCGCCTCGGCACTGAGCGCGACGGTGGCCTCGATGCCGCCGGTGGTGTACTCCAGATCCCAGTCGCCGCCGAGGAGTGCACTGCCGGTGAGGTCGACGCTGGCGGCGACGTCGGCGCCGGTGAGGTCGGAGACGGCGTCGATCAGCGCCCGACCGTCGGCTCCGCCGGCCAGGTTGCAGCCGTAGAAGAGCAGGTCGGCGTCGGCCGACAGAGCGTCGCTCCAGGCCGCGATGGTGTCGGAGTGGGCACCGAGGTTGTCGAGGCCGAGCCAGGTGTCTCCGAGCTGCACGGCCCGGTCGCTGCCGTGCGAGATGACGTGCACCGCGTCGATGTCGTCGCCCTGGGCCGCCAGCGTCTCGCCGATCTGCGCGATCCCGTCGCGGCTTGCGTCCAGCAGCACGACCTCGATCTGGCGCCCGTCGCTCCGGCTCGCCAGCAGGTCGTCCAGCAGCTTTTCGTGGTCCGCGAGGCTCGAGTCGACGAAGACCAGCTCGCGGCGCTCGGCGGCTGCGGCACGGCTCGCGGCGTCCTCTTCCACGCTCAGTTCCATCACGATGGCGGATTCCGGCGACTCGGCGCCGTGGATCAGCGAGGGGTCGAGGAGCACGGATTCGATGTCCGCCGAGAGGAGGATGCGGCCTTCCAGCTCTTCCAGGAGCGGACGGTGCAGGTCGTTCGGAGGGCTCTTTTTGCTCATGCCGATGCTAGTCCAGTGCAAAGTGGTGGCTTTTCACCACGTACCGGATCGGCATGGCGGGGATGGATCTGTAGGGGCGGTGCGCCTCCCTTGCCTTCTCGAGGCAAGGAGCTGCGCCTAGGCGGCGCTTCGGGCCCGCTTCTTGCGACCCGATCGAGCTTTTGCCCCGCGGGGGGGCTTGGCGGCATCGGACTCGGGTGCCCGGGAGGCCGCGGCGGCGGAGCCGTCGGGCTCGGTCTCCGCGATCTCCCCGAAGTCCTGCTCGTAGCGCGCAACCGCCTCGCCGAGCGCCCGGAGCATGGACTTGGCGTGAGCGGGCGAGGTCACGAGCGAGGAGACGAGATGCCCCCGCGGAGCGTGCTGCTCGAGGACCAGCCCGAACTGGAGGAAGAACTCCGACCGCTGGTGCCCGACGCGAAAGAGGTTCACGTACGCCGCAGGCGAAACCGGGTTCGTTTTGGCCTGTTTCATCGGTCCCTCCCCCGGCGAGCCCGCCAAGGGGCTGCCGGCCATCGTCATCGGCCGGCGAACGCGAACCCTTGAGGCGAGCGGCTCGAGCCGATCCAATGCGGCGCCGGGTTCGGAATCAGCCCGCGACGGCCTTGTGCTCGTCCCAGCGCGTCACGCGGTTGCGGCCCGCTGCCTTCGAGGCGTAGAGGGCTTCGTCGGCCTGGTTGATCAGCTCGCTCGCGGTCGTGGCGCCGGACGCGATCGACGCGACCCCGAAGCTCACCGTCACCGGAACCTGGGCGAAGTCCGGAGTATCGATGTTCTGGCGCAGGCGCTCGGCCACTCGGGTCGCGTCCTCGACGGGCGCGCCGGGCAGCACGATGCAGAACTCCTCACCGCCGTAGCGGCACACGGCGTCGGAGGATCGGACCTCCGACCCGATCGCTGCCGCGACCCGCCGGATCACCTCGTCTCCCACGGCGTGGCCGTGGGTGTCGTTGACGGGCTTGAAGTGGTCGATGTCCGCCATGATGCAGGCGAAGCTCCGACCGGATTGCTTCGCCGCCGCGAACTCCGCCTCGAAGGCTTCCAGGAAGAAGCGCCGGTTGGAGACGCCGGTGAGCGGATCGCGCCGCGCGAGCACCTGGAGCTGCTCGTTCTGGAGCCGGATCTCGTCCTGCGACTTCTCGAGCGTCGAGAGCGTCTTCTCGAGCTCCCGGCTCTTGTGTTGCAGCTCGGTCACGTCGTCGAAGGTGGCGATCGCGCCCTTTGCGCGCCCCCACCCGTCGAGCACGGGCGAGCTGTTGACCCGGAAGACGCGGGCTTCGCCGTCCTCCCCTTCGAGAACCATGGGGACTGCCATCGACGTGCGCGCTTCGCGGATCGCCCCGAGCCAGGGCGGTCCCTGGCCCGGGTCCGTGCCCTCGGACAGCTTCCAGCCGAGCGTCGAGGCCTTCACTCCCATCAGAGAGGTCGGGCTTCGATCCAGCCGGCGGGCGATCGCGGCATTGGCCAGGACGATCCGCTCGTTCTCATCGAGCAGCAGCACGCCCTCCGCCATCACGTCGAGCGCGGCCTGGACGCGCGCCGGAATCACCGCCGAGGGATCCAGGTGGCGGAGGGTCCGCTTCATGTAGACCCAGTAGGCCACGAAGCCCAGCAAGGCGACGATGAAGGTGAGGCGGACGGCCGGTCGCTGCGACAGCGCGACGAGCGCGTCCCGCGCGCCCGGGTTCTCGAAGCGCACTTCGACGGAGCCCCAGGGCCTGCCCTCCTTGAAGAGCGGAACGCTGAGGTGGCTCGACGACGAGCCGCCGCCCGCGTCGGGCTGCCAGAGCATGCGGTGCTCGCCGGCCTCCATCAGCAGGCGACCGTCCTTCGAGCGCAGGCCGGCGGAGAGCACCCGCTCGTCGCGGCGCACCGCCGACTGGAGCAGCGCGCGCGCGACCGAAAAGTTGTTCTGCTCGAGCGCCGCGGCGGTCTGCGTGGCGAGGGCCTCGCACAACCGGAAGCGCGACGCGGCCGCGGTGTCCGTGGGCGCCGGGATGAAGCCGAACAGGTCGAGGGTGATCAGGATCGAGCAGGTGAGCATCACCAGGCCCACGCTGATTCGTATCACCGGAGTGAGACGGTTCACGGCACCCTGCTAGTCGTCGAGGAATCGCACCTGACAGTGCAACCCGGCGGGGATCGCGTGGTCCGGATTCGGGAGCTCGAGCTGGACGCCGAAGGTGCCGCTGCCGGCGTCGATGATCCGGTCGACGATGGTCACCGACGCCACGTGCACCTGATCGCCGAGCTCCGGCTCCACGGCCGCGCGCATGTTCGAATGCACGGAACCGAACATGGCCGAGGGCAGGATCACCTCCACGCGCAGCGGGTCGATCTGCGCGATTCTCAGGATCGTTTCCTCGTCCACGCGCTCGCCCGGCGACATCAGGCGCTCGATGACCACGCCGTCGACCGGACTGCGGATGCTCCGGCGCTTGAGCGCCTCCTGGGCCTGGGCCAGCTGGAGCTGCGCGAGCCTCTTGTTCTCACGGGCGCGTTGCAGCTCGAGGCGGGCGATGGTGGCCTCGGTGTCCACTTCCTCGCGCAGATCGAGGGAGAGGGCCTCTTGCTGGAACAGGTTGTTCGCGCGCTCGCTCTTGCGCGTCCCGAGCTCGAGGTTGGCCTCGCGTGCCTGGATCTCGCCGTCCATTCCCGCGCGCGCCCGGGCCAGCTCCACGGCCGCGCGCTCGACACCGGAGTCGAGCTCGACCAGCACTTCGCCGGCCTTCACCCGGTTGCTCCGCTCCACGTGCACCGCCTCGATGATTCCGGTGACCGCGCTTCCCACCGCGATGATCTGGAAGGGGTCGATGATGCAGTCGAGGGCCGTCGGAGCCGCGGCGGTGGCTTCGGCCTCGGCTGCCAACCACGCCTCGCTCGAGCCGGAAGGTTGCAGGATCTCGTCGCGCGGCGGCGCCGCGGGCTCGAGCGCCGCGAGCTCCTCCTCCGGCACGAGCAGACTCGTGGCGCGCGGAGCCACCGCGATCGGGTAGCTCCGGTCCAACGGCGCCGGGTCGATGTGGACCGCGGCGTTCGTGCGAGGGGAGGCGGTGCGCAGGCCCGCGAGGTTGGGGCTCAGAACGAGCGCCACCGACACGAGGCTCGCCGCCAGCAGCAGCCAGCGAAGCGCCTTCCAGAGCCGGCCGCGCCGACCCATCATTGCTCGCGACAATCCCCTCAACGGTCGCGTCCTATTCACCCGGCCCCGAGAAGGACAGGAGCTCGATCAGGTATTCCTCGACCTCCATCAAGGTGCGTCTCATCCTGACGTGCCTCTTCTCTTCGGCACGCTGGGGCAGCCGCGTAAGCGCTTCTGCGAGCCAGGCGGGGAGCGGTTTGCCGCCCGACCCCAGCGGAGCCAGCAGCCGGCGAACCGGGGCGGGGTAGAAAAGCATCACCGGCTCGTCTTCCAGCGAAAGGATGGCCTCGAAGCTCCCCGCGTCGCCCTGGCGGCCGCAGCGGCCGAAGAGCTGGCGGTCGATCCTGCGCGCCTCGCTGCGCTGGGTGGCGATCACGTGGAGGCCGCCGCTCTCGGCCACCCCCGGCGCCAGGCCGATGTCCGTGCCGCGGCCGGCCATGTTGGTGGCCACCGTGATGCGCCCCGGGCGGCCGGCCTGGGCGACGATCTCGGCCTCGCGGGAGTCGTGGAGCGCGTTCAGCACCTGGTGGGGAAGGCCGCGCTCCGTCAGCAGCTGGCTCAGGTGCTGCGACTCGGCCACCGAGCAGGTGCCCACCAGCACGGGCCGCCTCGCGCCGTGCCGCTCGCGGACGCTCTCGACCACGGCCTGCCACTTGGCCTCCGCGGTGCGCAGCACGCGCGTCCCGAGCGGTCGGCGCTGCACCGGCAGGCGGGTCGGAACGGGGACGGTGTTGAGCCGGTAGACGGACCAAAGCTCCCCGGCCACCTCGCGTGCGGTCCCGGTCATGCCGCACAGGCGCAGGTAGCGCCGGAAGAACTGCTGGTAGCTGATGCGCGCCAAGGTCTCGTTCTCCGCGGTGAGCGGGCAGTTCTCCTTCAGCTCGATCAGCTGGTGCAGGCCGCCTTCCCAGGAGCGGTCGGGCGAGACCCGCCCGGTGGGCTGGTCGATGATCTCCACGCGACGATCCCGGACCAGGTAGTGGCGGTCGCGCTGGAACAGGTGCAGGGCGCTGAGTGCCTTGCGAATCCACTCCTCGCGCCGTCGCGGGCCCTTCCAGAAGCCGCTGAGGTCCTGGGCCAGCTCTTCCAGCCGCTTTCGGCCCTCCTCCGTGAGCGCGACGCTTCCCTCGCGCTGCGCGACCTCGTAGTGGATGCCCTCGTCGAGGGCGCTGGCCAGCCGCATCGCGCGCCGGTAGGTCCGGCGCTGGTCGGCAGACCCCCCGGCCCCCGACAGGATGAGCGGCGTGCGCGCCTCGTCGATCAACACGCTGTCTGCCTCGTCCACGATGGCGAAGCACAGGCCGCGCATGAGCAGCGCGGAATCGGAGGCCTGCCCGCGGTGGAAGCGTTCGAGCTGGGTCGGCAGGCCGCCGCGCTGGACGCGACGCTCCAGGCCGTCGCGCAGGTAGTCGAAGGCGATCTGCTGGGCGGTTCCGTAGGTGACGTTGCAGGCGTAGGCGGCGCGGCGCGCCGCGGGGTCGCGCTCCCGGTCGCTCAGCGCCCCGACCGAGAGTCCCAGGGCCTCGTAGATCGGCCGCATGGCGTCGGCGTCTCGCTTCACGAGGTAATCGTTGGCAGTGATGACGTGCACCGGAATGCCGGCGAGGGCCGCCGCGGCGGCCGGAAGCGTGGCCGAGAGCGTCTTGCCCTCGCCGGTCTCCATCTCGACCAGCATGCCCCGGGCCATCAGCCAGCCGGCCGCGAGCTGCACGTCGTAGTGCGGCGTGCCCAGCGTGCGCCGGGCCACCTCGCGCACGAGCGCGAAGCAGAGCGGGAGCAGCGCCTCGTTCAGGCCGTCGATCACCAGTTTCCGGCGCAACGACTCGATGCGCGGCGCCAGGCCGGCGTCGGATTCTGCCCGCAGTCCGAACGCCTGCGTCTCCACGGCGTGCGCGAAGGCCTCGAGCCGGGGGCGCGTCGCGTGCCGGCGCCGGGCGATGGCTCCGGAGAGGGTTCGGACGTTGCGGTCGAGCCAGGTCTCACTCGGGTCCTGGCGCTCGGGGTAGAAGCCGCGCGCCACACCCGGACGCAGCGTCTCACTAGACAACGATGTGCCTCAGCAACAGTCGCCGCAGCGCCCGGAAGGCGCGCAGCGCCAGCGGCTCCGAACCGTGGTCGAAGCGCACGTAAATGCGCTCGCCGATCCGTCGGACGCCCGCCTCGTCCAGCAACGCCAGCTCGAGCTGGAAGACCGCC
>JAOTUO010000211.1 GCA_029863845.1 Myxococcales bacterium | reverse complement strand
ATGCGCGGCGACGCCAGCGGCAGCTGCGATCGCAGCGGGCCGTACACGCCGGTCCGCCCCATGCGCATCAGGTTCGGAAGCCGCCCGTCCCGAACCATCGGTCCGGCGACGCGCAGCGTCGCCCCGTCGATCCCGACCAGCAGCACGCGATCGCCCCCGGGGTCCGGACTCCCGCAGGCGACGAGGGCGGCGGCCAGCAGCCCGAGGATTCCCGGCACCGCGCGGGGTCTCCGAAGGCGCGGGGTGGCTCGAGATCGTCTGTCGGACACCACGGTGCAGCTTACCAACGTCAGAACTGGAAGTAGATGAACTCGCCGCCGGCGCCCGCGACGGCGACGACGAGGCCAAAGAGGAGGCCGAAGGCGGTGCCCTCGACGGCCGCGCCCCACCACGGCTCGGCGAGCGCCACCTGGAGCCGCGGCAGTCGAAGGCGCGCGTAGCGCTCGAGCCCGTGGAGCACGGCGCACAGAACGACGACGGCCGCCGGCACCAGCGGCCACGCCTCCCGGTAGCTGCCCGTGAAGAGAGCGCCAAGGAAGGCCGTCGCGTCGGTGAAGGTCGACGCCCGGAAGAAGACCCACGCCAGGCAGCACGCGTGGAACCAGAGCAGGATGCGCGGCGCGTCGCGGAGCGAGAGCGGTGCATCGACGTCTCCGCCGCGGCGTCCGAAGCGGCGGTGAACCATCAGGAGCAGACCGTGCAACCCGCCCCAGACGACGAAGTTCCAGGCCGCTCCGTGCCACAGGCCGCCCAGGAGCATCGTGATCGCGAGGTTCGCGTAGGTGCGCCCCCGCCCCTTCCGGTTGCCGCCCAGGGGGATGTAGAGATAATCCCGGAGCCAACGCGACAACGTCATGTGCCAGCGTCGCCAGAACTCGGCGGGGTTCCGCGAGAGGTAGGGCTCCGCGAAGTTGAGCGGCAGCTCGAAGCCGAGCAGGCAGGCCATCCCCCGGGCCATGTCCGTGTACCCGGAGAAGTCGAAGTAGATCTGGAAGGCGAAGCTGTAGACCCCGAGCAGGTGGTACGGCGCCGAGCCCACGCCGGGGATCTCGAATACGGTGTCGACGAAGGGCGCCAGCAGGAAGTCGGCGAGCACCATCTTCTTGCCGACGCCCGCAGCGATCAGCCACAGGCCCCGGCGCGTGCGCTCTGGGCTCGTCTCCCCGCCGCGGGCCAGCTGGGGCAGGAGCTCCGAGCCGCGCAGGATCGGCCCCGCCACCAGCTGCGGAAAGAAGGACACGAAGAGCGCGTAGCGGGCCAGGCTGCGCACCGGCTCGATCTGGCCGCGGTAGCTGTCCACGGCCAGCCCGATGATCTGGAAGCTGTAGAAGGAAATGCCCAGCGGCAGGAAGATCTCGGGCGCCGGAGGGCGCACGCCCACCGCGACCGCGAGCACCGGCGCCGCGGTCTCGACGATCCAGGCCGCGTACTTGAAGAACGCCAGCAGTCCCAGGGTGAAGGCGATCGACGTCGCCAGGTAGGCTCGGGGGCGCGCGCTGCGGCTCATCGCCCGCAGCAACGCGTAGTTGACGCCGATCGCGGCGAGCAGCAGCAGCAGGTAGGCCGGGATCCAGAGCCCGTAGAAGAGCACACTCGCCGCGAGGAGCGCACCGAGCCGCCCCCGCCGAGGCAGGCACCGCACCACCGCGAACACGACCGCGAAGAAGACGGCGAACTGGGCGGTGTTGAAGAGCATCAGTTCTTCGCCGTTCGCGACCGCCGGGCTTCGGCGACCACGATCGGGGCCAGGGAAGCCGCGACTCTCGCGGGACCGTCGATCGGGCCCTCCACCGTGAAGTGACCGGGGGCGTCGCGAAAACCCTGGTCGGGCAGCAGGTCGTGGAGATCGACGAAGCGCCCGCCCGCCTCGCGGACCGTCGCTTCGAGGGAAGCGATCGTCTTCGCAAACGCCGCAGCGTCGAAGGTCTCCATGGCGTCGAAGTGCTCGACGTTCAGCGGAACCGCGTACACGAGCGTTCGAACGCCGGCGCGCTCGAGGCGCCCCACCGCCGCGCCCAGCACCCGCAGAACCGGGTGCTGGCGATCGGCGCCGGCCAGCGCCGGCCCGTACTGGAATCGAATACGAGACGCGGTGGAGCGCTCGGACGCGCTGCCCCTATACCGGCTGCGCGCCATTCGGGCCAGCCACCGCGCTCGCTGGAACGGTTCCTCCGGATGGTCACCGACGCGGTCGCCGATCCACTTTTCGACGCTCTCGCGCGCCGCGCCGAGGCGCACCTGCTCCCTCTGGAGGAGGCGCCAGGGACGGTAGCCTCCGGCCCCGACGACCGCGCTGTAGAAGAGCAGCTGGTCCGTCCGGAGCCCGATCCAGTGCAGGGGCAGGCCGATCGCCTCCCGCAGCCGGGATGCGCCGATGAAGCCCGCCAGCTCGGGCCGCGCCAGCGATCCCCGCCAGCCCGTACCCATCGACGCGAAGTTGAACCCGATCACGGCCTGGTCCGGCCGTGCTTCGGCGATCAGATCGGCGGTAAAGTAGAACTCGAACGGGCCCACGCCGGGTTGGCCGAGGTTGAACACGTGGATTCGCGGCCGGCCACCGGCCAAGCGGTTCGCCTCCTGGCGGAGCCGCTCGTGGACTTTCTGGCCGTCCGGGTAGCTCACCGCGGTCGAATCACCGAGAACGGCGACCCGCACGACGCCACGTTGACCTCGAGTCCTGTCCAGGGCAGCCAGCGGCCGAGCGAAGCTGTGGACCAGGCTCAGTCGGTAGGGCTCGTACTCGACGCCCGCTCGCTCCAGCACCCGGTACGCCAGCACCGGAACGACCGGGGACGCGAGCGCGAAGCAGAACGCGAAGGCGGCCAGCCGCGAGGCTCGCAGTCGCGCCCCCCGTCCCCCGCGCGAGGGACCGGAAGCGGCGACCGAGGACCGGATCCGGTTCACGCGGCGCTTCTCGCCCGCAGCGGAATGGTCCGGAGAACGACGCCCGCCACCACGTAGATCAGCGCGGCGAGCCACAGCAGGTCGCGCAGGCCGAACGCCATCGAGATGATCGTGGCGAGAATCGATCCGATCACCGAGAACACGCCGTTCACCGCCCACCCCCACGCCACGTACTCGGTGGCGTACTCGGTCGATCGCGCCACCGTCCGAAGACCCAGGGGCATGAAGGCGCCCAGCGCGAGCCCCAGCGGCGCCAGCACCGCCACCGCGAGTGCGATCCGCAGGCCGAGGGGCTGGCCGATCAGGGCCGCGACCACCCGCTCCAGGCCCACGGCGTAGAAGAGCGTCAGGCCCAGTAGGATCGCGACCAGCACGGGCAGCGCCCGGTTCCGGGCGTCGGCGTACCGCTCCGTCGCCAGGCTGCCGAGCCCCGAGAAGACCAGGAGGGCGAAGAGCGTGACCGTCAGCGTGTAGGTGGGGTAGCCCAGGAAGAGCGTCAGCTTCTGGATCAGGGCGATCTCGAAGAACATGAAGCCCAGGCCCAGGGCGGCGAAGTACACGACGCCGCGCGCCTTGGCGGGAAGCCGCGACCAGCGGTCGCGGACCGTCAAGAACGGCAGCAGCAGGAAGGCGGCGGAGAACACGGACGCCACGGCCAGCATGACCACCAGCGCCCCCTCCCCCTTGCCGTCCTCGGGGCCCATCCGCTTGCGCAACGCCGGGTTGCCTCCGAACACGACGTCCCGAAAGCGGGCGAAGTGCCAGAAGAACGGCGAGTCGTCCGACACCGGGCGGATGTTGTAGGCGTAGCGGCGGTACAGCTGTTCCAGGCCTTCCGGCGGCAGCGAAATGACGCCGTTCGGTGCCCGCTGGTCTCCCTCGTGCCCCCAGGCGTGGCGCATGCCGCCCTTGGGGATCGCGTCGGCGACGCGCAGGAAGGCGTCGACCTGCGCTTTCGTGAAGGGCGTCGTCTGGAGCAGGATGGTCGCCAGCTCGATCGGGAAGTCGACGTTCGTGGCCACCAGCACGTGCCGCGCGAAATCGTCGATTCCCATCTCGCCGAAGGCCTTCCGCGCCGTCGCCAGGTAGCGCGCCGTGCGGTTCGGCTTGGTCGGGTAGTTGACCTCCCCGAACTGCATGCAGAGGATCCCGCCGGGCGCCAGGTGGCGAACGACCTCCGCGACCATCTCGGTGGTGTACAGGTAGCTCTCGACCAGGACGAAGCCGGAGGCCTGGGCGGCGTTCATGGTGGCGTAGCTGTCGGGAGCGACGAAGTAGATGAGGTCGTACTGCGAGGTGTCGCGCCTCAGGAACGAGCGACCCTCGGCGTTGATCAGGGTGACCCTCTCGTGGTCTGCCACGTGCCCCGTGTACTCGGCGAAGTGGTCGGTGAGCAGGCTCACCGTCACCGGGTTCAGCTCGACGGCGGTGATCCGCTCGGCGCCGAAGTAGAGCGAGGCGAGGATCTCGTTGCCGCCGGCGGATCCCACGATCAGGACGCGGGGGCGCTCGCGGGCGACCGCGAAGGGGAGATGGCGGCTCGATGCGTCGTAGCGCTCGCCGAGACCCGCGAGGTCGCCGTCGAAGGCGTAGAGGGCCGAGCCCCAGTCGCCGTCGTGAATCAGGGCCTTGCGCCCGGGAATCAGTTCCGACTCGAGCACGTCCACCCGGAACACCGGATGCCACTTCCGGAAGACCGACGTGAAGCCCCAGCGCTCCATCTTCCGCGGCGCCATGGTCTTGACCGGATCCGGGACCGGCTCGGGCAGGGTCTCTGGGAAGGCGGCGCCGAGGCCGAGGCCGAGGGCCAGGACGGCGGCCGCGGCGGCGAGTCGCCGGTCTGCGCCGATCCCGTGCCGCAAGCCCGCGAGCGCGAGGACGGCGCCGCTCGCAAAGATGCAGCCCGGTGGCGAGACGAGGATCATCAACGGGATCGCGGCGGCACAGCCGGCCGCGGCGCCGGCGAGGTCCGCGAAGTAGAGGCGATGGATCACCTCGGCCCGGCGCGTGAAGATCACGGCGATGATCAGCCCGACGGCCAGGAAGTTGGAGAAGAGCACGAGGCAGACCCAGGCCAGTCGCGCGACCTGGGGCAGGCTCGACGGCGGCTCGTGGGTGCTCAGCTCGACGCCGGCCACCGCGAAGTACCCGATCCCGATGGCGGCGCCACCCGCCAGGCCCAGCCCCAGCAGCAGCCGGGCGGTCGCGATCTCGCGCAGGCGTCGGACCAGCGCCACGAAGACGCCGCCTCCGCCGATTCCCAGGAGGGCCAGGCCGATGATCAGGTAGGTGTAGTACGAGGAGACCTTGAACGAGAAAACGCGCGTGTAGCTGACCTCGAGCAACAGCGCCGCGAACGAAGCCAGGAAGATCTCGAGATAGAACGCCTTCGCCTTCACGCCGGAACCGGCGCAGAATGGGAGCGGGTGGCGGGCGCGCGGCGGGTGAAACTGCGAAACATAAGCAGATCCGGCAGGTTATCGGATCTGCCAGGGCTGTCCAGCGACGTCCGTCCCGTCGGCATCGGGGTTGATGGCCAAACTGCTGCGACGCATCATGCAGCGCTCCAACATGCGCTCCTCCGAGGCCACGGCGTTGATCTGGGCGGTACTGGGCGCCGCGGTCTGCGGCGTGATGATCCAGCTCGAGCCGAACCTGCTCGAGGAAGGGCTCATCGTCCACGTCGCCCAGCGCATGGCCGCCGGCGAACACCTCTACCGCGACGTCGCCAGCTTCACCGGCCCCCTGCCCTTCGAGCTGCTGGCGGCGCTGTTTCGCGTTTTCGGCGAGGAGATCGTCGTCGCCCGCTGCG
The DNA here is from genome assembly GCA_029863845.1 of Myxococcales bacterium. Lineage (GTDB taxonomy): Bacteria > Myxococcota_A > UBA9160 > UBA9160 > SMWR01 > JACZXC01. The sequence continues at coordinate 1,633 of JAOTUO010000211.1, read as the reverse complement.
CCGTCGTCGCGCTCCACGGCGTCGCCTGCGCCTCGGTCTACGCCGTGGCCCTGCGCGCCGGCGCCGGGCCCCTCGCCCACGCCGCCGCCGCCGGAACCGCCAGCGCCCCGGTGCTGCTCTTCCCTTTGTTCTCGCTCTTCTTCCACACGACGCTCGCCTTCGACCTCAGCTTGATCGCCGCCTGGCCAGCCGTGCGCGCCACCCGCTCCGCGGGCTGGGCGGGCGTCGCCGGCGCCGTGGTGGCAGGCGCAGCGCTGTGCAAGCAGACCGTCGGCGTCGCCCTCGCCGCGAGCCTGCTCGCAGCCGTCGCCGCCGTTGCGCCACCCGGCCGGCGCCTGCGCGTCGCGCTCGCCTTCGCGGCCGGGGGCGCCGCCGTCGCCGCGCTCACGCTGGGCGTCTACGCCGTCCGCGGCGACCTCGGCATCCTCGTCCGCTCGCTGGTCTTGCTGCCCCTGTCCTTCGACGAGACCTTCGCCACCCCGTACATGAACTTCTGGCCCCCCGGCGAATTCGCCCCCGACGTCCGACCCGACCGGGAGTTCTATCTCCCCTCGTTGTGGTCCGTCGTGCACCCGTCGATCGAGGCGCCCACGCGGGCCGTCACCTGGATCACACAGCTTCTCTACGCGTCGCCCTTCGTGGCGCTGGCGGCTACGGCGCTGCGGCGCGCGCGGGGAACGCTCTCCGCGGCCGCCTGGGTGCACACGGCGGTGCTGGTGGCGCTCGTGACGAACCTGTTCCCGCGCACCGACTGGGGGCACCTGGTGTTCGTGCTGCCGCCGACGCTGACCCAGCTCCTGCTCGTCGCACCCGGCGCTCGCTCCGGGGAACGCCCCGGGCGCGCCCTCGCCGCCGCAGCCACCGCCGTCGTCCTCGCGCTGTGCGCGGGGAACGCGCTGGCCGCGCGCTCGATCTTCGGCCGGGCGGGACCGGCCACCCTCGGGCCGCGCGTGCCCCAGCATCCGGTGACGCGGCAGCTCCGCAGCCGGGAGCCCGCGCGCGTCATCGACTTCCTGCGCCGGAACACCGAGCCCGGCGAGGCGATCTTCGTCGCCCGCGGCGAGCCGCTGCTCTACTTCGCCACGGACACCCGCAACCCCACGCCCTACAGCGGCGTCCTCCCCGGCATGCGCGCCGATCAGGAGCGCGCCATCCTCGCGGCCCTCGACGAGGTCCGTTACGTGGTGATGAGCGACATCGACCAGCCCCTCTACACCTATTACCGGGACGAGCTGCCGGCGGTCCAGCACGCCCTGGAGCGCCACTTCCGCTTCGTCCCGCTGGGCCGGATGCCCGGCTGGATCTCCTTGCTGGAGCGCGGCCCCGACCGCGGCCCGGCGCTTCTCGATCTGTTCGACACCCGGGATCAGGGACGCGCGTGGATCCGCGACGGCGACGGGCGCCAGCGACCCGCCCCCGGCCCCGTGCCCCGGCTCGCGACCCGGATGAATCGCCGGCCGCTGGGCGTATGGCTCGGACCGCGCGGCGGCGGCATCGACTTCGCGGTCGAGGTTCCGGAAGGCGCCGTGTTCCAGGCGGACGTCGGGCTCAGTGAATTGGAAGGGGAAGACGATCCCCGCCGGCACGCGGAACGGAGCCGGCTCGCCGTCTCTGTGGCGACGCGCGATCGCTT
>JAOTUO010000210.1 GCA_029863845.1 Myxococcales bacterium | reverse complement strand
ATGCCTTCGAGGGTGAGCGCAGTCTCCTGTGACTTGCCGTTCTTGAGCACCACCTCGTAGGGCGCGAAGACGGCGGAGACCACCTCGTCGCGCACGGTCGGGTGAGGGTGAAGTCTGGCCGTGAAGCTGTTGGCCGTCTTGTGGATCTTCAGGTGAACGGCGACGGGGACTTCCCGGCCCGAGTCCGTCGTGCCCCGGCCCATCAGGAGCAGGCAGCCGACCAGCTTGTTCATGCCATAGCGGTGCGCGTTGCGAAATACGATGCGCTGGCCGGCGCGGTCCACTCGCACCTCGGAGAACTCGTCGTCCAGCGCGAGTCGGTTCGTTGCGAACGGGGATCGCGCCCCGATGTCCCCGACGGGCGATCGGACCGGGCCCTCGAAGTAGTAGACGCCGCGGCCCTGGAAGTTCTGCGGCTCGGCTGCGGCCACCGGAGTGAGGGGTTGGGGCTCGGCCCAGGCTTGCCAGGGTGCGGCCAAGAGCGCCAAGAGCAGCGGAAACGCGCGCACTGTGCTCCGCCGCCTCCGCCGTCCGCCCTTGAAGATCCCTGCCATCGTTGCGCGCTCCGGATCGGTGTGGGCTCGCGTCGCCCGAGCTAGTCTACCGGACCGGCGGGTTGCGGTCTCATGGCCAGATCCATCGCTGAAACGCAGTGCGCGGCCACGACATGACGCCACGGCCCCCTGCCCCCCGGAGCGCGGCGGCGGCGCGCCGCGTGGCGGCACACCTCCTCCCGCACCCACGCGGAATGCGGGGTCGAGCGCTGCCCGTTTTCGTCTGGGAGATCAGGTCTTGGATCTAGTAGGCACTCGCCATCGAAAGGTCCTCCGTGGTTGATGAGCACGGAGACCTTCCGGTCAGGTCAGGCTTCTATCAAGACAGGGCACACCGAGGACGTACGCTAGCCCGGCTCGACCCGGTCCAGCAGGGACTGGAGCGCGCGCACGTGCGACTGCTCCTCGGCGATCAGCAGATCGACCGTCTTCTGCTCCGCCTCGCGCACCATCGTGCGCAGCTCGTGAAGCAACAGGATCGAGTCCTTTTCGAAGCCGAGCGCGTAGCGGATCGCCGCAGCCTCGTCGCGCAGGTAGGTGAAAATCTCGCGGATCAGCGGTCGATCCTTCCCGGCAGGATGTAGTCGTAGGGTCGGCGCAGCAGCCGGTCGTGGATCCAGCGGTTGAGGCGGCGGGCGCGCAGCATCCACTCCAGCGTGCCGGCGTCCCGGGCGTAGTAGTCGCGGACCCGCGCCTCGTCGATGCGGCCGAGCCCCGGTGCGTCGGGCTGGCGCGCGATCCATTCGTTCGCGAAGGCGACCGCGTCGGGAATCCGCGCGGGCGCCCCCTCCTTCAGGAAGTTCCCGATCAGGTCGAGGACGGTGCGGTCGAAGTGGAAGTAGTCGGCGATGTAGCGCTCGACCACGTGACGGCGTCGCAGCCACCCGCGCAGGGGCGGCGGAAAGGCGCGCAGGAAGTACTCCTCGCCGATCTCGAGGCGACCGTGAAGGTGCATGAACGGGGTGCCGACGTCGATCAACACGGGCGCGGCCTGCTCGTCGGGCCAGTGCCAGTTCGAGAGCTGTGCGTCGAGAGCGACGCGCCGGCCATCGGGACGCCCCGTATTGGCGCCGAGGACGCGGCGAACCTGCCCCATCACGCGTTCCAGGAGGCCGCGCAGCTGCTCGTCGCTGCCGCGTCGGAGGATCGTCTGTCCCATGCGATCGTCGCCGAAGCGCGGCTGCACCAGGTAGATCACGTGCCGCCCCGCTTCGGGCGCGAGCGTGACGATCTGCGTCGGGGCCATGGCGATCCCGATCTCGGCGAGGATCGCGATGTAGCGCTCGACCACTCCGCCGTAGGCGCGAGCCGACCCGGCGTCCGGGAAGCCGGACATGCGCTTGAGCACCCGGCCGGGGAGGCCGGCCAGGCCGAGGACGGCCGACACCTCGCCGTAGCCGATGATCTCTGCGCCGAAGGGGCCGGCGGTGGGATCGGCCGGATCGAGCTGCTGCTCGAAGGCGGCGAGGAGCTCGTGCGGCACGCCTAGCGCCCGGCGGCCCCGATTTCGCGGCGTTCTTCACAGAGCGAGATCGCCTTATCCACCAGCCCGAGCAGCTCCTCGCATTCCTCCCGGCGGATGAGAAGGCCCGGCTTGAACTGCAGCACCGAGCGCTCGAAGCCCGCGAAGAAGGCCCACAGCCCCACCTCGTAGCCGGCGGCCGTCATCATGGCCCCGCCCATCTCGTGATCGAAGCGCAGACCCATCACGAGCCCGTTGCGCCTCACCTCGAGCAGGAAGGGGTGACGCTGGCGCAGCGCCTCGAGCCCCGCGCCCAGACGGTCGGACATCTCGCGTGCGTTCGCGAGCACGCCCGGTCGCTCGATGATCTCGAGCACCGTCTGGGCCACGTGGCAGCCGATCTCCGACCCGCCGAACGTGGAGACGTGACCCCAGCCGTTGTCGAAGAGCCAGTCTCCCACGCGCGCCGACAGGATCGCGGCGGCCATCGGGTAGATCCCGCCCGAAAGGCCCTTGCCCGTGATCAGGACGTCCGGCTCGACGCCGTAGCCTTCCACCGCCCAGAAGTCGCCCGTGCGGCCGAGTCCCGTCTGCACCTCGTCGGCGACGTAGAGCGTTCCGTACTTCTCGCACAGCGCCTTCACCCCCGGCAGATAGCCGGGCGTCGGCATCGGGAAGCCCAGGGTGGCGGGAATCGTCTCGAGCAGGACGGCAGCGGCGTCGCCCGGCGCCAGCGCCTCCTCCATCGCGGCCAGGTCGTTGAACGGAACCTGAACGAATTCGTCGGGGGCGCCGTCGCTCAGGAAGTAGCTCGCGTTCTGCACGTCGCCCGCGGCGAGGCACAGGCCCGTGTGCCCGTGGTAGCTGCCGACGGCGGAGACGATCTTGCGGCGCCCCGTCGCCCGGCGCGCCGTCTTGATGGCGATGTCGTTCGCTTCGCTCCCGCTCGCGGCGAAGACTGTGTACTGCAGGTCGCCCGGCGAGAGTCGCGCCAGCGTCTCCGCCAGGCGGGCCCGTGGCCCGCTCGCGAAATGGTGGTTGCCGATGTCGTAGCGCTCGACCGCCTCGCGCAGCGCCGCGATCACCTCGGGATTGCGGTGGCCCAGATTGAAGGTGCCGCCGTTGATGTGGACGTCGAAGAGTCGGCGCCCGTCCAGGTCCCAGAAGTAGTGGCCCTCGCGCCGGCCCATCACGGGCGGCTGGGTGCCGAGCAGCTTGAAGGTGTTCACGCGGCCGGGACACACGTAGCGCGCCGCCAGCTCGACGATCGCCCGCTTGTCCATTTCCATCGCGTCGCCCATCCACGATCCCGGGTTCCGGGACGCGAGGCCCCTAGCTCGGCTCGACCCGGTCCAGCAGGGACTGGAGCGCGCGCACGTGCGACTGCTCCTCGGCGATCAGCAGGTCGACCGTCTTCCGCTCCGCCTCGTGCACCATCGTGCGCAGCTCGTGAAGCAACAGGATCGAGTCCTTTTCGAAGCCGAGCGCGTAGCGGATCGCCGCAGCCTCGTCGGAAAGCTCCTTCACGGCGGCGCGCACGGCGCCGATGTCGGGAAACACGCGGTTGCGCGCCAACGCCCGCATGTAGGCGAGGTACTCCTCGTCCCGGCGCCACTCCCCCGCGGCGTCGCCGACCTTCTCGAGGAGCGCCTCGAAGACGCCGGCGTGACGCCGCTCCTCGTCGCGCAGGAAGGTGAAGAGCTCGCGGATCTTGGCGTCCTTCAAACGGCGGATCGCCTCTCCGTAGAAGGCCTCGCCCATGCGCTCGATCTGCTTGGCGATGTCGACGATCTCGGTCCCAGCGTAGACGGTCATCTCCGGCCTCCTCGAGCGGGCGCACTCCCACGGTACTTCAGACAGCGACCCGCGGAGCCGCGCCTCCATCCGAGGCTCCGGCGTCGAGATCGCCCCGCTCCCGCCCTCCGCCCGCGACGGCGTGTCGACCTGGGCGCCTGCCGGGATCGAAGCCATCATACACGCGGCCGCCGCGAGGATCACGGAGGGCGAGACGGGACCGCGCCTTGGGGGTCGTCGGGCGTCTCGATGGCGCCGAGCTCGATGCACTCCTGGATCTCGCCCGGGGTCATGCCGAGCAGCGTACCGAACACGTAGTCGTTGTCCTGCCCCAGCGCCGCGCCGGCCCGACCGCTGCGACCGGGCGTTCCCGTCAACCCGAGCGGAACGCCGGTGGCGACCACCCTTCCCTTCTTCAGGTGGTCGATCTCCTCGAAAAAGCGCCGCGCCCGGAGCTGCGGATCGTGGCGCAGCTGGTCCTCCACGTTCTGCACGACCCCGGCGGCGATGCCGGCGCTCTGTAGCCGCAGCATCACCTCGCCGGGCGTGCGCTCGCGCGTCCACTCCTCGATTCGCCGGTCGAGCTCGGCTGCGTTCTCCAGCCTGGCGGCACGCGTAGCGAAGCGGGGATCGCGGGCCCAGGCGGGGTCGTCCAGGACCTCGCGCAGGCGCTCCCACTCGGCGTCGCTCGACACGGCGATCGCGCACCAACGGTCTTCACCGGCGCAGCGGTAGCAGCCGTGGGGCGCCGCGTGCAGCGAGCCGTTCCCCGGCCGCTGCGGCTCGCGGCCGTTGACGAGCAGCTCCATCATGACGGGACCCAATGCCGCGACGGTCGTCTCGAACTGGGAGAGGCTGATGTACTGGCCCGCACCGGTCCGGTTGCGATGGTCGAGGGCGCACATCACGGCGAAGAGGCCGTGGAGCGCGCTCAAGGCGTCCGGATAGGCGTACTGGGTGATCGCGCACTCTCGCGAGGGCAGTCCGGACAGTGCGCCGAGACCCGACAGCGCCTCGATGTTGGGGCCCCAGGTGACGTAGTCGCGGCACGGCCCGCGGTCACCGTATCCCGAGGTGCTCAGCATGACGAGCCGCGGGTTGACGGGCTTCAGGTCCGCGTAGCCGAGCCCGAGCTTGTCCATCACGCCGGTGCTGTAGTTCTCGATCACGACGTCGCACTTCGCGACGAGGCCCTTGGCGAGCTCGACGGCCCTGGGGTGCGTCAGATCGAGGGCCGCGAAGCGCTTCCCGGCGTTCCAGTCGGTGAACCACGGCGAGAGCTGCGGCTGCGTCCCCAGCTCCGGGGCCCGCGGCGGGACGTAGAGCCGGACCACGTCCGGGTGCTGCTTCGACTCGATGCGGATCGCCTCGGCCCCGCAGTACGCCAGGAAGCGGCCGATCCAGGGACCGGCCATGGCGGCCGTGAATTCGACGACCCTCAGTCCTGCGAGCGCTTGCGTCATGCCGTGCCCCGTCTCCCCGCGTCCGCGGTCAGAGGATTCCGCCCGACCGGAAGGAATGAAGGGTTGCCTCGGGAACGCCCAGCTCGCCGCAGAAGACGTCCTCGTTGTGCTGACCGACGCCCGGCGCCGGGCGCGAGACGCTCCACGGGGTCTCGGAGTGCCGGTACGGCGCACCGGGCTGCTTCAGCCGGCCCGCCTTCGGGTGTTCGACCTCCACGCAGTAGCTCCTCGCCGCGAGGTGCGGGTCGCGGGCCACCGCGGCCGCGGTGTTGAGCGGTGTCACCGCGAGGTGCCTTCGCTGCGCCTCGTGATAGATCGCGTCCACCGTGAAGCGGCGGGTGAGGTCGCCGACGAACACGTCGATCAGCTCCCGAACCGGCTGCCGGCTGGAGGACGGCCCCTCGAATATCGGGTCGAGCACCTCCTGGTTCCCGGTCTCCTCGTGGATCCACTGCGCCAGAGCCTTCCAGTGGAGCGGGCGATTGACCATGAGGTAGACCGTTCCGTCTCGGCAGGGGTAGGTGCCGGAGGGTACCGAGGCGAACAGGCCGGTGCCGCTGCGCCGGGGTATGATGCCGTCGTCGAGCCACTTCCCCACGCCACAGATGTGAGTCACGGAGGTCGTGACCTCTTCGATCGAGATGTCGACGTGCTGCCCCCTTCCACTCGCCGAGCTGTGGTAAAGAGCGATCAGGCTGCTCGCGGCCGCAGCAACCGAGGCCGCGACGTAGGCCTGCGAGCCCGCGAGCCGGACGGGAGGGTCCTCCGCCTCTCCGGTGACGTACATCGAGCCGCCCAGGGCGCTGGCCACGATGTCCGCGGGCCGGAAGTCCCGGTGCGGCCCGGTCTGCCCGAAACCGGTGATCGACGTGAGAACGAGCCCGGGATTCGCCGCGCTCAGGCTCGCGTAGCCCAGTCCCAGGCCGTCCAGGCGGCCGGGCGCGAAGGTCTCGACGACGAGGTCGGCCGTCCGCGCGAGCCGCCGGAACAGGTCCTGACCCTCGGCCCGCCCGAGGTCGAGGGTCACGCCTCGCTTGCTGGTGTTGGTGTAGAGAAAGAAGAGGCTTCCGTCCGGGTCGGGCTCGTCCCGGACGAAGGGGGGGATCTGACGGGTCGCATCGCCTCCGGGCCGCTCGACCTTGATCACGTCGGCGCCCATGTCGGCCAGCAGCTTCCCGCAGTAGACGCCCTTCTCGTCCGCCAGCTCCAGCACGCGCCTTCCGCCGAGAGCGGCGGCGCCGGTCGTGTCCATCGGCTCGTCCTCCCGTGCGAGAAGCCGCGACCTCCGGTAGACATAGCGCACGTCACGAGGGCCGGAGCATGGGTGCCACGCGCGAGATCTATTGGAACATCCTCGGCGGGGCGATCCTCTACGCCTTCGCCCTCCTCGCCGTCGGCCTCGTCGTCTACGGCGTTTATCGCCGCACGCGGCTCTGGCGCCGCGGCCTGCCGGCGGCCCGCGGCGACCGGCTCGGACGGCGCTTCGCGGGACTGCTGGCCGAGGTCTTCGGCCACCGGCGGCTGCTGCGCGACCCGTACGCGGGCGTGGCGCATCTGTTCATCTTCTACGGATTCCTGGGCGCCTTCGTCGCGACGGCGCTGATCGCCCTCCAGGAGTGGACCGGGATCCACTTCCTTCAGGGCACCTTCTACCTCGGGTACTCGCTACTCAGCGACGCGGCCGGCCTCGTGGGCATCGCGGGCGTCCTGATGGCGATGTGGCGGCGAGGGGTCGTCCGGCCGGCGTACCTGCACTCCGCGCTGGACGATTGGTTCGCGCTGGTCCTGCTGCTGCTCGTCTTCGTGCAGGGCTTCGCGATCGAGGGGGCCCGCATCGCGGTGACGGAGCTGCGCCAGCAGCCCGACCTCGCGCCGTGGTCGCCGGGCGGCTACGCGATCGCTCGCAGCCTCCAGAACGCGGACGCGGAGACCTTGCGCTCGTTCCACCGCGGTCTGTGGTGGTTCCACGCGGTCACCGCCTTCGTCTTCATCGGATACCTGGTCTACGGCAAGCTCGCTCACGTCTTCTACGGCCTGCTCAGCGTCTTCTTCCGCGATCTGGCACCGAGCGGACGCCTCACCCATCCCGACATCGAAGCCGCCCTGGACAGCGACCCGGAATCCATCGAGACGCTCGGCGTCGAACGGATCGAGCAACTCTCGTGGAAGAGCC
>JAOTUO010000209.1 GCA_029863845.1 Myxococcales bacterium | reverse complement strand
GGCCGCGGGGGAGCCCGAGGCCGCCGCCCCCAGCGAGCCGAGGCGGGAGAGGCTCTCCGCGGCGCCGGCTGCGGCGGCGGCCGCAAATCCATTGGACCACGACGCAGCGGAGTCGCGGCTCTCGGGGGCCGCGGCGGTCTTCCTGGCGCCGGACGCAGCCACACTGCTAACCGACGTGCCGGCGCCCGATTCCGCCGCCGATGCGATTACCGAGCCGGGCCCTGCGGTCGACACCGGCCCCACCGAGCCCCTCGACACCCGACCCAGCGGATCGTTCCATACCCTCCATGCGTCCGGCGGGGGCCTGGATTTCGACTTCGAGTCGCCGGATGATCCCATCGCGGGCGACGACCCCCTGATGCGAGTCGACTCCGCCGACCTGGCCGAGGCGACCGTCCTCGACCCTGCAGGAGCCTCGGGATTCGACGTCTCGTCCTCGGACCTCGGCAACGCGGTGTCGCTGACCTTCGACGAGCCGCTCGAGCCTCCGTCGACCGCCGTGAAGGCCGAGGCGCCGTGGCCGGCGGAGCTGCCGGCGCTGGCGGAGCCGCCTCCCGCAGCGCCGCCGCCCCCCCCGGTGGAGCCGAAGCTCGAGCCGCAGCCGGCCCCGCGCGCGGAGCCCGCACCGGCCGGAGCGCCGGCGACCTCGGCGGAGGCCGCCCTCTCGGAGATCTCACCCCGGCTGCGCCAGCAGCTTCACGACACGCTGGAGAACATCGCCTGGGAGTCGTTCAGCGACGTCACGGAGAAGATCGTCCGGCAGGCCGTCGAGAAGGTGGAGGCCATCGCCTGGGAGGTCATTCCCCATCTCGCGGAGACCCTCGTCCGCGAGGAGATCCGCCGCATGAAGGGAGAGATCGAGAACGACTAGACCGGCGCCCCGTGGCGCCTCGTGGGTTACCCTGCCCGCATGCGTGGCCTGCCGGCCCTGCCGCCCGAGCGAACCTGGCGCCCGTTGCTGGCGCTGGCGCTCGCGGAGGATGTCGGGCCCGGCGACGTCACGACTCCCCTGGTGGTCCCGCCGGACTGCACCGGATCGGCGGTGATCGAAGCGCGGCAGTCCCTCGTGGCCTGCGGCCTCGAGATCGCCGAAGCCGTCTTTCACACGATCGACCCCGGGCTGGCCCACGAGGCGCGCTCGCGCGACGGCGAGCGTGTCGAAGCGGGGCAGCCGCTGGTGTTCGTGGCCGGGGCGATCCGCAGCATTCTGGTCGCGGAGCGCACGGCGCTCAACTTCCTGGCGCGCCTCTGCGGTGTGGCCACCTGGACGCGCCGCTTCGTCGACGCAGTCGCGGGCACCGGAGCCCGCATCGTCGACACCCGGAAGACGATCCCCGGGTGGCGCACCCTCGACAAGTACGCGACCGCGGTCGGCGGCGCCTCGAATCACCGCACGGGCCTCTACGATGGAATCCTGCTCAAGGACAACCACATCGCGCTGGCGGGGGGCGTGGCGCTGGCGGTCAAATCTGCGCGCGCAACGGCCCCCGCGGGCCTTCGCGTGCAGGTCGAGGTGGAGTCGGTGGACGACGCCGTGGCTGCCGTCGAGGCGGGAGCCGACTTCCTGCTGCTGGACAATCGCCCCCCCGAGGAGCTGCGGCGAATCGTCGAACGCCTGGCCGGCCGCGCTCTGCTCGAAGCGAGCGGGGGCGTGGACCTCGAGAACGTGCGGGCCGTGGCGGAGACGGGCGTCCAGCGCATCTCGATCGGCGCCCTCACCCACTCGGCGCCCGGCGCCGACCTGGCTCTCGAGATCCACTCCGGGGGGGGCCAGCCCGGGGGTGTAGGCGCGTGACGGACGGGCCGGCGCGAGTGCTCGACGCCCTGCGCCGCGCCGGCAGCCGGCCCTGCTCCGGCGAATCGCTCTCCGCACGCCGAGGCGTCAGTCGTACCCAGATCTGGAAGGACGTGGAAGCGCTGCGCGCCCGCGGCTACGTCGTCCACGCCGCGGCCGGCGACGGCTATCGCCTCGAGGACATTCCGGACCGCCTCTACCCGGACGAGATCCGGGCGGAGCTCGACACCCGCTGGCTCGCCCGGGACATCCGGTTCTTCGAGTCGACGGACTCCACGAACCGCGTCGCGCTCGACCTGGCGCGGAGCGGCGCCGCCCACGGCACGACGGTGGTGGCCGAAGCGCAGACGGCCGGTCGCGGACGCCTCGGCCGCTCCTTCTTCTCGCCCGCGCACCGCAACCTGTACACGTCGATCGTGCTGCGTCCGGACCTGACGACGGCCGAGGCCCCGGCGTGGATCCTGGCGGCTGCGGTCTCCGTGGCGGACTCGATCGCCGCGACGCTCGACGACACCGAGGCCGTCGAGATCAAGTGGCCGAACGACGTGCTGCTCGGGGGCCTCAAGACCTCGGGCATCCTGATGGAGCTCGGAGCCGAGGCGACGAGCGTCTCGTTCCTGGTGCTGGGCATCGGAGTCAACCTCAACGTGGACCGGGACGAGTTCCCGCAGGAGTTCCGCGCCTTCGCCACCAGCCTCGCTGCGCACACGGGGCGGCCCGTGGAGCGGATTGACTTCGCCCGACGCCTCTACGCCGATCTGGAGCGCACCCTCGACGACTGCGCGGAGGGCGGCTTCGACGCGATCCGCCCCCGCTTCGAGGCGCGCTTCCGCATGCGGGGGCGGCGCGTACGCGTCCTCGAGACGTCCGGCCGCGGCGACTTCGGCGGCGTCGCCGTGGGGATCGACACCGACGGCGCGCTGCGCGTGAGGCGGGACGACGGCGAGACGGTGCGCGTGATCGCCGGGGATGTCACCCTGGCGAAGGAGATCGCGTGACCACCCTGCTGGTGATCGACATCGGAAACACGAACGTGTCCCTCGGCCTGTTCGACTACGGGGACGGCGCCGACGAGCGCGGGAACCTCGCGCAGCACTGGCGCACCGGAACCCACCGGGACCAGACCTCCGACGAGGTGGCCCTGATGCTCCGCTCGCTCTTCGAGCACGAGGGCCGGGGCCGCGCCGACGTCACGGACGTGATCATCTCGAGCGTGGTCCCGCCGCTGCTCCCGATCTGGGAGCGCGTGTCGACGAAGCTCTTCGACCGGATACCCCTGATCGTGGGACCCGGCATCCGGACCGGCATGCCGGTGCGCTACGAAAACCCGAGGGAGGTCGGAGCCGACCGGATCGTGAACGCCGTCGCCGCCTTCGAGATGTTCGGGGGGCCGGTGATCGCCGTCGACTTCGGCACCGCCACCACCTTCGACTGCGTGTCCCGGAACTGCGAGTACGTGGGCGGCGTGATCTTCCCCGGCATCCACATCTCGATGGAGGCGCTCTTCGAGCGGGCGTCGATGCTTCACCGCGTGGAGATCGCGCGCCCGAAGTCCGTCATCGGAAAGACGACGACCGCGGCGCTGCAGTCGGGGCTGCTCTACGGCTACGCGGGCGTCGTCGACGCCATGGTCGAGCGAATCCGCGGCGAGCTCGGCGCCGAGGCGCGCGTCGTCGCCACGGGGGGGCTCGCCCATCGCGTCGCCAGCGAGAGCACCACGATCGAGCGCGTCGATCCCTTCCTCACGCTCGAAGGACTCCGGCTCATTTTCGAAAAGAACCGACCGAGCGGTGACGCTCAGCGCAAGGAGAGGTCTCGATGATCGACATCGCAGTCAAAGACACGCGAAACTTCGCCCTCGTGGGACATTCGGCGGACGGCAAGACCTCGCTCGGGGAAGCGCTCCTGCACGTCTCGGGAGAGAAGGGCACCCTGGGAAGCGTCGAGGACGGGACTTCCAGTCTGAACTTCCTGCCGGAAGAGAAGAAGCGCATGACCAGCATCAGCTCGTCGATCTACGGCTTCGACGGATCCGGCAAGCACTTCACCCTGGTCGATACGCCGGGCGACTCGAACTTCCAGGCGGACGGGCAGATCGCGGTGTCGGCCCTCGACGGCGCGGTGGTCGTCGTTGCGGCGGTGGGGGGGGCGAAGGTGGGTACCGAGCGCATGTTCCGCCACTGCGACTCCCTCGGAATCCCGGTGCTGGCCTTCGTCAACGGCCTCGACCGGGAGCGCGCCGACTTCGCCGGCGCCATCGACTCGCTGCGGAAGATGGACGCGAACGCGGTCGCCCTCGCGCTGCCGATCGGCGCCGAGGCGAAGTTCCGCGGCGTCGTCGACCTCCTGACGATGAAGGCCTTCACGCGGGACGGAGAAGGCGAGATCCCGGGGGAGCTCCAGGCCGAGGCGGAGGAGGCGCGCGGACGCCTCGTCGAATCGGTGGCCGAGGGGGACGACGACCTCCTCGAGAAGTACCTGGAGGAGGGAGAGCTCTCCGAAGAGGATGTCGCGAAGGGACTGGTCGAGAGCGTCAGGGCCCGCCGGCTCGTGCCGGTCCTGTGCGGCTCGGCCGTGTCGCTGATCGGGGTCGAGCTGCTGCTGCGGCGCATCGCGGAGCTGCTGCCGTCGCCCGCGGACCGCGGCCCGTGGCCGGCCACGCGGTTGAGCGACGGCTCCGAGATCGAAGTGACCGCCGACCCGGCCGCGCCCTTCTCGGCCCTCGTCCTCAAGACCCTGATCGACCGCTACGCCGGCACCCTGTCGGCCCTGCGGGTCGTCTCGGGGACCCTCCGCCACGACTCCGTCCTCCTCGACGCCACGACCGGCAGCAAGGAGCGCGTCAGCAAGCTGATGCTCCTGCACGGGGGCGAGCACGTGGACGTTCCCGAGGCGGGCCCCGGCGACGTGGTGGCCGTAGCCAAGCTCAAAGACGTCCACACGGGCAACGCCCTCACGGCCGAGAAGGGGGGCCTGGCGCTGCGCCCGATTCCCATTCCGCAGGGTGTGATTTCCTACGCCATCCGGGCGAAATCAAAGGGAGACGAGGATAAAGTTTACACCTCGCTCGGCCGACTTGTGGAGGAGGATCCGACGCTCCAGCTGGGGCGGGAGGCGTCCACCGGTGAGTTCCTGCTCACGGGGATGGGGGAGCTGCACGTCCGGACCACCGTGCAGAAGTTGCAGCGCATGTATGGCGTCGACGTCGAACTGAAGACGCCCAAGGTGCCGTACCGAGAGACCATCAACCGCAGGGCCGAGAACGTCGAGGGCAAGCTCAAGAAGCAGACGGGAGGCAAGGGGATGTTCGGCGTCTGCTATCTGACGGTCGAGCCGAAGCCCCGCGGCGAAGGCATCGAGTTCGTCGACGAGGTACGCGGCGGGGCGATCCCCCGCGGACTGATTCCGGCCGTCGAGAAGGGCATCCACGAGGCCTGCGCAGCCGGTCCGATCGCCGGCTACCCGGTGGTGGACGTGCGCGTCCGCTGCATCGACGGCAAGCACCACTCGGTGGATTCCAACGAAATGGCCTTCAAGCTGGCGGGCTCCTTCGGATTCAAGGCCGCCGTGGAAAAAGCCGGCGCCACGCTGCTCGAGCCGATCATGGACGTGGACATCTCCTCCCCGGGGGACTTCGTCGGCGACATCATGGGCGACATCTCCAGCCGCCGGGGGCGCGTCCAGTCGAGCGAGACGAAGGGCGCGACCCATGCGATCCAGGCGCAGGTGCCGATGGCGGAGATGCTCGAGTACGCGAGCACGTTGACGAGCATGACCGGCGGCCAGGGTGAGTTCCACATGACCTTCTCGCACTACGAAGAGGTGCCCGCGCACCTGCGAGAGAAGATCGCGGCCGAGGCGCGAGCCGGCCGGGAAGAGTCCAGCTAGGTCGAAAGCGTGCCGGAGCAGAAGCGGACAGAGCCCCAGAAGATCAGCCTGACGCTGTCGCCTCAGGCCGAGCGCTATTCGCGGCGCGACGCCCCTCGCGAAGCCCGCCTGATGGCAGCGCGCGGGGCGCTCCCGCTGCCGCCGCTCGAGCTGGCCACGGTGCTCTTCGTCCTGCACCACGATCCCGATCCGGAGGTGAAGGACACCGCGCGCGTCAGTCTCGAATCGCTGCCCGAGAGCGTGTGCGAGCCCGTGCTGAGCGGCCCGGCCCACCCCGCCCTGCTCGCCCACCTGGCCCATGCCTTCCGAGACAACGAGGAACGCCTCGAGAAGATCGCGCTCAACCCCGCGACCAACGACACCACCATCGCGTTTCTGGCGGCGCAGCCGTTCAAGCAGATCGTGGACATCATCTCGAACAACCAGGAGCGCATGCTGCGCGCCCCCGAGATCGTCGACGCCCTGGGCGCCAACCCGCTGACCGGCCGCGCCGTCATCGACCGGATCCTGTCGTTCCTCGGCGTCCGGACCGAAGCGCCCGAGGCCGAAGCGGACGCGGAGAAGGAGGTCAGCGAGTCGGAAGCCGAGGCGGCGCTGCGCGCGATCCTCGGCGACGAGTTGGGGCAATTCGCTCGCGAACTGATCGCCGAAAGCGACGAGGAGATCGATCTCGCCGAAGTCGAGAAGAACCTGTACGCGCTCATCCAGAAGATGTCGGTCTTCCAGAAGATCAAGCTGGGACGCATGGGCAACCGGGAGGCCCGCAGCCTGCTGATCCGCGACCGCAACAAGATCGTCGCCATGGCCGCAATCACCAGCCCGAAGATCACCGACAACGAGGTGGTGAGCATCGCGCAGTCGCGCAACGTGTGTGACGACGTACTTCGGGCGGTCTCGAACAACCGCGAATGGACCAAGAACTACCAGGTCAAGCTCGCCCTGACGACCAATCCCCGCTGCCCGCAGGCAGCGGCGTTGAAGTTCATCAACTACCTGCAGGACAAGGACCTGCGCCACATGATGCGGAGCAAGGACGTGCCCAGCGCCATCTCGACCCACGCGCGTCGGATTCTCATGAAGAAGGGGAAGCTCTGATGGCGAGGGCGAGCCAGGACCGAAGCGAGGTGAACGCCCGCATCGTCTACTGGGGCGTCGATGGCAGCGGCAAGACGGCCAACCTGAAGGCCATCTACGCCAATCTGCGCGCGGACCATCGCGGCGAGCTGCGCGAGTTCCCCACGCGCCTGGACCCCACCGTCCACTACCAGCTGCTTCCCATCGAGCTGGGCGCCATCGCCGGGGTGCGGACGCGAATCGAGCTGGTCGCGGTCCCCGGCCGGCCGGACCAGGCGGCCACCCGCAAGCAGCTGCTGGACGAGGTGGACGGGCTCGTGTTCGTGGTCGACCCCGGAGCGGATCGGCTCCACGAGAACCTGAAGAGCTTCGACGAGCTGCGTCAGGCCCTCGCCGCCTACGGGCGCTCGCTCGACGACGTACCGCTGGTCGTCCAGTACAACAAGCGCGACCTCGCCGACCCCTATGCCATCGAGGATCTCCACCGCAAGCTCGACCTCCAAGGCGCCGCCGTGTTCGAGGCGGTGGCAACCGAAGGCACCGCCGTCCTTCAGACCCTGTCGACCATCTCGAAGCGCGTGATCCGCAACCTGCGCGAGGAAGGGGCTCGGCCGCCCCAACCGCCCGCACCGGCGCCCTCGACCCCGAGCGAGCGCCTGGAGAACGCCATCCTGCAGGAGGAGGCGCACCCGGAGGCGGACGCGATC
>JAOTUO010000208.1 GCA_029863845.1 Myxococcales bacterium | reverse complement strand
ACCAGCCCCGATTCGATCTCCAGACCGGGAAGGTGGTCGGCATGGAGGCGCTTCTGCGGTGGGAGCACCCCGAACTGGGGGTCGTCTCACCCAAGGAGTTCATCCCGGTGACCGAGGAGGCCGGTCTGATCACCGAGATCGGATCTTGGGTGCTGCACGCGGCCTGCGCGCAGACGAGAGCGTGGCAGGACGAGGGTTATCCGCGCCTGCTGGTGTCGGTGAACGTCTCCTCACGGCAGTTCAGCTATCGCGACATCACCGCAAGCGTCACGCAGGCCCTGCGCGCCGCCGACCTCGATCCCCACGACCTCGAGCTCGAGATCACGGAGAGCGTGATCATTCGGGACGACGAGGCGACGGCGCTGACCTTGCGCGACCTGCGGTCGATGGGAGTGCGCGTCGCGCTGGACGACTTCGGCACCGGCTACTCGTCGCTCAGCTATCTCACGCGATTCCCGCTGGACACGCTCAAGATGGACCTGGCCTTCATCCGCGACGTCGCCACCGATCCCAGCGCGGCGGGCGTCGTGACCGGCGTGATCGCGATGGCGCACAGCCTGAGCCTCCGGGTCGTCGCCGAGGGCGTCGACTCCGAGGATCAGGCGAAGATCCTGCGCCAGATGGAGTGCGACGAGGTTCAGGGCTTCCTGTACTCGGGGGCCTTGCCGCCGAACGAGTTCGCGCGCTTCCTGCGGAAGCTCGAGGGCGAGGCCGTGGACTGAAGCCGCCGCGACACCGTCGTTGACGACGGCCGCGAGCCGGATCGGATCCTCACCGGCCTCGAAGTCCTGCGCTGGAGGCCCGGGAGCTATCTTCCCCGGCATCCGTCTCGGGAGTCTTCGATGCAGCGGGGACCGTCGCCGCCCCTCCGGGCGCTCCACATCGCCGTTCTGGCTGCGTTCGCCGTGGCGCAGCCGCTCTTCGACCTGCTCGGGCGGCACGTCGAGTTCCTGCTGGCGCACGGTCTCGACGGACCCGATGTCGCAGCGATCGCAGTCCTGCTCGGACTGGTCGTTCCCGGCACCCTTGCCCTCGCGCTGTGGGGGCTCGAGCGCGTTCTCGGCCGGGCCGGCATCGCCCTGCATCGGGCGACCGTGGCCCTGCTCGCCACCGCGATCGCCGTACCGGTTCTCGTTCGCGTCGCCGGCCCCGGAGCCCCGGGAACGCTGCTCGTCGCGATCGGCGCCGCGCTCGGGGTCGCCGCCGCGGCGCTCTACGCCCTCGTTCCCCTCGTACGCCGCGCGGTCAGCGTGGCGAGTCTCGCGCTGGTGGCGTTTCCGCTGCTCTTCCTGTTCGCGTCGCCGGTGCGTCCGGTGTTCTTCCAGGAGCGGGGGGAAGTCGAGGCGGGAGCAGCCTCCCGGAAGGACGTCACGGTCGTGGTGGTCGTATTCGACGGATTGCCTCTCAGCTCGTTGCTCGACGAGTCCGCTTCGATCGATCGACTTCGCTTTCCCCACTTCGCAGCGCTGGCGGACTCGGCGCACTTCTTCCGCAACGCTACGACCGTGGCCGAGACCACCAACTTCGCCGTTCCCGCCATCGCGACCGGCATCTACCCCGCGTGGCAGGTGCCGCCCACGACCGCGGCGTATCCGCAGAACCTCTTCACGCTGCTGTCCGAGAGCCACGATCTCAACGTGTTCGAGCCCCTCACCCAGCTCTGTCCGCGGGATCTCTGCGTCGCCGGTCCGGCCGAGGTCCCCCGCACGGCGCGGGTGGCCGGCGCGCTCTCCGACCTCTGCTTCGTTTACGCCTACGTCGTTCTGCCGGAAGACTGGACCCGGGAATTGCCCGAGGTGACCTCCACCTGGAGGAACTTCGCGCGCCCGGACCCGGGCGACCCCAAGGCCTGGCACCAGAGGCTGCGCAGCCGCCGGGACGACATGCGCTGGGTCTTCTCCCAGTTTCTTGCGCGCGTCGTCAACCGCGGTCGACCGGCGCTGCACTTCCTGCACGCCAACGTCCCGCACGGTCCCTACAAGTACCTGCCGTCGGGTGTCGAGTACCGCCCCGAGGCGGTCCACCCGAACACCCGCAAGCACGGCGGCGCAGCGCTGGACCTGGATTGGGCCGAGACCCAGGCCCTGCAGCGCCACCTGCTGCAGGTCGGATACGCCGACGCGATGTGGGGCGCGCTGCGCGAGCGGCTCGAGGGGGAGGGACTCTGGGACGAATCCCTGGTGGTGGTGACTTCCGACCACGGCGTGAGCTTCACGCCCGGCGTGCCGAGTCGCCAGCTGGAAGACGCGGGCAGGAACCTCGGCGACATCATGCTGGTTCCGCTGTTCGTGAAGCTCCCGGGCCAGCGCCAGGGTGACGTGAGCGACCGCAACGTCGAGACGATCGACATCCTGCCGACCCTCGTCGACGTCCTCGGCGGAGAGCTGCCGCGGCCCGTGGACGGCCGCTCGCTGCTCGACGGCGCGGCGCCCGAGCGGCGGCAGAAGCTGGTGTATCGGGATGCGCGCCGCGGCCCGCGGGACCGGCGCGACCGCGGGGTCCTGGGTCCGACGGTTCCGAATCGCTTCGACACGGTGGCGCGCATCGCCGAGTTCTTTGGTCGCGGGACGGGCGTCGCCGGCCTCTACGCCGTCGGTCCCCACCGCGAGCTCCTCGGACGCAGTGTCGCCGCGCTTCCCCTGGACGCGGCGTCGACCTTCAGCGTGCGATTGGCAGGGCGCGTCGACTACGACGACGTCGACACGGCGTCCGGCTATCTGCCCGCGCTGGTCGTGGGGACGCTCGCGGGCGCCGGGCTCCCCGCCTCGGCGCTGAACCTCGCCGTGGCCGTGAACGGCTCGATTCGCGCGGTGACGCGGACCTTCGAGCACGGCGAAGGCGAGACGCGCTTCGCCGCCATGGTCCCGGAATCCGCGTTTCGCGACCGCCGCAACGACGTCGAGGTCTTCGTGCTGCGAGAGCGCCCTTCCGGCCTCGTGCTATCGCCGACGCAGGTGCGGCCCACGACGACCTACGCCGTGGCGACGGCTCACGACGGCTCGCTGGGCGTCGTCCTCTCGTCGGACGGGCGCCTCTATCCGGTCGTGGAGAACGCCGTCAAGGGTCAAGTCACGCGCAAGGGCGATGCCTTCACCGGCGGCGCGCTCGACGCCCGGCGAGCGCGTCTGGCCGAGGCCGTCCTGCTGTTCGCGGACGGGCGATTTCGCGCCGCCCACCCGCTCGGGGCCGGCGCGATCGAGAGCCTCACGAACCCGTCCGAACGCGTCGTCCAGGTCTCCGTTCCCCAGTTCGAGTTCTCGGTGTCCGGCCTCGCCCCCGAGGACGGCCGGGATGCGCGCCTGCGATTCGTGGGAATCTCGGAGGACGCCGCCTCGGAGCTCGGCTACCGGACCAACTTCCGGCTGCGCGGCAAGTGGACGGGTCCGGCGGTCGAGCTGGCGCTCGAGGAACGGGAGGGTCGCGCCGGAATCGCCGCCTCCACCGGCGCGTGGATTCCGCTGGACGCGAGAGGCGTCCGCGGCCGGGTCGAGGTCGCAGAGGTCACGGGCGAGGGCATCGCGCTCTCGGGCTGGGCGGCTGAGGCGGCGAGCGGCAGCGCGCCTGCTGCGGCGCTGGTCTTCCTGGAGGGGCGCTTCGCGCGCAGCGTCGGCATCGACCGCCCGTGTCCCGACGTCGCGGCGCAGCCCGAGGCCCCGGAGCCCCGGCCCTGCGGATTCGAGACGACGCTGCCCGCCGGGCTGCCCGGCGGCGCCTCGCCCGGCGCGATCCGGATCGTCGTCCCGACGCCGAGCGGAGCCGTAGCCGAGCTACGATCAGACCCCCGATGAAGTTGCCCGCGAAGCCGCGGCGGAGGTCCTCGCTCGCCCGGCGCGCGATCCGGATGCGACTGCGGGCGGGGTTGGCGACAGCGCTGCTCATCGTCCTCTCGCCGCTGGCCTTCGTCAGCGCGGTCGAGTTCGGGCTGCGCGCGGTGGGCTTCGGCTACGCGCCGGTGCTCTTCCAACGCGTCCCCGGCGCGGACGCATACACCACGAACCTCGACTACGCGTACCGGTTCTTCTCGCGCGAAGTCGCGATCCGCCCCGCGCCCGTGACCTTCGCCGCAGAGAAGCCGGAAAACGGCTACCGCGTCTTCGTCGTGGGCGGCTCGGCGGCGTTGGGCGACTTTATGCCCGAGTACGGCCTGGCTCGGATTCTCGAGGTGCTGCTGCGGGACCGCCATCCCGGGGTCGACTTCGAGGTGGTGAACGCCGCCGTGGCCGCCGTCAACTCGCACGTGGTTCTGCCGATCGTGCGCGAGGTGGCGCGTCACGATCCCGACCTCATCGTCTTCTACATCGGGAACAACGAAGTGGTCGGTCCCTACGGCCCGGGCTCGGTGCGCGCAGGCAGCGGGACCGCCGGCGACACGCCCGGTCTGCTTCGGGTGCGCGTGGGTCTGTGGGCGCGGGGCCTGCGCCTGGGTCAGCTGATCGAGCGCGCGCTCGCCGGGCTGAGCTTAGGGCGCTCGAGCGAGAGCTCCGAGACGTCCGTCGCGGAGGACGTGACGCGCTCGCTCGTGCGCTTCGACGATCCCCGCCTGCCGCCGACGCGGGCCCACTTCCGGCGGAATCTGGAAGACATGCTCGACGCCACGACGGCGGCGGGAGCGAGTGCGCTCGTGGTCACCGTGGTCTCGAATCTCAGGAACTTCTCCCCCTTCGCCTCGCTCCACGGTCCCGACCTGGACCGCGACGAGATCGCCGAATTCGAGTCGGTTTACGCCGAAGGACTCGCGCGGCAGAAGGCGGGCGACTGCGTGGGCGCGCTCGACGCGTACGCGCGGGCCGCGGCGATCGACGGCGACTTCGCGGTGGTGGACTTCCAGCGGGGAACCTGTCTGCTGCGGCTGGGCCGCGTCGCCGAGGCGCGGGAGTCGCTGGCGCGCGCCCGCGATCTCGACGCCGGCCGCTACCGCGCCGATTCTTTCATCAATGCGATCCTTCGCGAGACCGCGGCCGCGGCGGACGGCGTCGTGCTGCTCGACGGAGAGGCCCGCTTCGCGGAAAACGAGCTTGCCCCGTTTCCGATCGCGGGGGACGAGTCCTTCTACGACCACGTGCATTTCAGCTTCGACGGCAGCACCCTGCTGGCGCGATCGGTGCTCGAGGCGATCGAGCCGATGCTGCCGGCGTGGATCCGGACCCGCGCGACCGGGCCGACGGCGACGGCGACGGCGGCGACGGTGGCCCGGTCGCTGGCGCTGAGCCCCTTCGATCAGCGCCGGCTCGCGACGCTGATCGCCGCGCGCAGGGCGAAGCTCGGTAACGAACCGGAAGGCGAGGGCGCGGAGCTCCGGCACCCGACGGCGTTCTGGCGGGGGGGGGCGGAGCGCAGCGACGACTCGGTCGAGATCTACCGGCGGGCGATCGAGCACCGCCCCGCGGACCTGCTCCTGCGGCGCGGCTTCGCGACGGTGCTGCTCGCGCAGGGCGATCCCGTCGCCGCGGCGGAGCAGCTCCGCGTGCTGGTGGAACGGGTGCCGAACGTCGCCGAGTGGCGCGTGGCCTATGGCCAGGCCCTCGCACTCGACGGGAAGTTCGAGGAGGCCCTCGTGCAGCTCGAGACGGCCGTGCGTCTCGACCCCGCCGATTTCGCGGCGGAGTTCCAGCTCGCGGGCGTGCTGCGGGAGATCGGTCGCGGCGACGACGCGATCGCCCACTACGAGCGCGTCCTCGAAGCGCGGCCCGGGCAGCCCAACGCGCACTTCCAGCTCGGAGCGCTTCGGCTCGAAAGCGGGGAGCTCGATCGAGCGGTTGCGAACTTCGAGACCGCTCTGCAAGGCGCGCCGCAGAATGCGGAGGTGCACAACGCGCTCGGCGTGGCGCTGTTCCATCAGGGAAAGCTGGAGCCCGCGGCCGCGCACCTGCGCAAGGCGCTTCAGATCGACCCGCAGCACCCCAGCGCACGGGAGAGCCTCCGGGCGGTGCTCGCGCGCATCCGGGCGCCGCGCGGCGGGGGTGCAGGCCGCCGCTGATCCGGGCTCCTACTCGCCCAGATGCTCCCGGATCGCCTCGTTCACGGCGGCGGGGGCCTCGAGGGTTACCGCGTGCCCGGCCTGCTGCAGCGCGACGCAGCGCGCTCCCGGGATGGCGTCGGCGATCGCCTCGCCTCCGGGGGTGAGCAGGTCCTCACCCGCCGTGACGACGAGGGTCGGCGCGACGACGCGGTCGAGCTGATCCTCGCGGGTGCCGGACCACGCGCGCAGGCCCTCGGCCCAGCGGGCGAGTGAGGCGGCGGCGATGCGAGTCGCCATCTCCGCGAAGCCGCGGAGCGTGCGCTCGCGCGCGACGTCGTCGGAGAGCAGCGCGGTCGAGAACATCCACGGCACGATCGCGTGCGCGAGCGTATCGGGGTCCGCCTCGGCGGCGAGCCGGCACCACGCGTCGACCACGGCGAGCAGCCGTGGGCCGGCGCGCACGAAGGGAGTGATCAGGGTGAGCGATCGCACCCGCTCGGGATGCTCGAGTGCGAGCTCGAGGGCGGTGGCGGCGCCGAGGCTGGCGCCGATCACGTGCAGCGGGGTGTTGCCCAGCGCGACGACGTCGGCGGCGGCCGTGGCCGGCTCATAGCGCCGCGCATCCGGCGCGTCCGAGAGCCCCACGCCGCGCGGGTTGACGCCGAGCACCCGGTAGCCCTTCGCCAGCGCCGGCACCTGCGGCGCGAAGGCCGAGACGTCCGCACCGAAGCCGGGCAGCAGCACGACGGGATCGCCCTCGCCTTGCGAGGGCACTTCCAGGAAGACGCCCTCGGCCACCTCAATGCGCGAGGCCAGACCCTCGGCCCAGGCCTCGACGTCCTCGACGGTGACGCGACCGCCCGGTCCGCTACCGGGAACCCCGAGCGGGTCGATTCCCAGATCCCGGGCCCGGCGCCGCGCCGCGGGCGTCACGGCCGCGGCGCCCCTGCGTTCGGTGCGGGGCCTCGCCGCGGAGCGTCCTGCGCCCGCCGGGGCCGGCGCGGGGCCGGGAGCGGCCGCCTGGCTCTCTCGTCGGAAGGCCTCGGCGTCGAAGGGCTCGTCGGGGGTCTCCGTCAGCGCCGCCAGGAGCGTCGCGCAGGGGACCGTCTCGTCCAGCCCGACGTAGACGTGACGCAGCACGGCGGCCACCGGCGCCTCGATCTCCACTTCCGCCTTCTCGGACTCGATCACGAGCACGACCTGTCCCTGCGCCACGTGCTCGCCGGGGGCGGCGCGCCACTCGACCACCCGTCCCTCCCGCATGGTCATTCCGAGCCGGGGCATCGCGATGGCGATCGGCACGTCCCCTCCGATGTCTGTCGCTCTGGATTCTTCCCCGCAGCTTGTCAAAAACCGTAAAATGGGGTCAAGGCCGTAATTCGAGCCAGGAGGAGCCCATGGACCTGTCGCGCGATGCTCTGCTCGACGCGTACCGGCAGATGCGCACGATCCGCGGCTTCGAGGAGAAGCTCGCCGAGCTCGTGACCGCCGGGAAGCTGGCGGGCTTTCTGCACCTCTATGCGGG
>JAOTUO010000009.1 GCA_029863845.1 Myxococcales bacterium | reverse complement strand
CGCGGTCGAGCGCGCGCCGCCACGGCGACTCCGGATCGCGCCAGCTCTCGACGACCCGCTCGAGGACGTCGAGCGTCTCGCGCGCCGGCCGCCGGCGCAGCTTCGCGCCCGCCTCGCGCAACTCCTTGAGCCTGGCCGCGACGGCTTCGGGCGTCACGCCGGCGGGCCGGAGAGCAGCGCGTCCGCCGCGATCGAGCAGCCCCGCGCTTCGGCTCCGGGCTCGCGGCCGAGCACTTCGAAGCCGCCCTCGAGTGCGCGACCGAGGTCCGCGGTCTGGAGGGCGAGCACGCTGCCGGTGTTCGCGAGGTCGAGCGCCGCGATCGCGCCCACCTCGCCCGCGGCGGCCGGCTCGCCGGTCTCGGGATCCACGACGACGACGCGCGCCCACGGCGGGCCGAGCTTGCGGCGCGTCTCGCCCGGAAGGCGCAGGACCGAGTCGTAGAACTGGCTCCCGAGCTCCGTCATTCCATACTGATTGACGATCCGCTGCGGCGGAACACCGAGACGCTGCTCGATCTGCGTGTAGAGCTCCGCGGGCGCGACCCGGCGCGAGCGACCCTTGAAGCCCCCCGTCTCCATCACCCGCGCCGTTTCCGGGAGCGCGAGCCGGCGCCTCCCCATCGCGTCGAGCAGGTGCACGAAGGAGAACGCGGTGCCGCAGAGCGCGACGGGCGCGCCCGATGCGGCTGCCATCTCCAGATCCTCGAGCAGGGCGTCCGTTCGCAGCCCGCCGTTCTCCACGTAGAAGCCGCTCTCCGGCGCGCCCAGCTCGCGCGCCGCCACGGCAAACATGTGCGAGAGCGAGGAGTCGGGGACCTCCCGGGACGCGGGCGCGAGGGCGAGGATCCACGCGCGCTCGCCCGCGCGGAGGTCCGGCAGGACGAAGCGCCCGAAGCTCGACAGCAACGACGCTTCGTAGAGCTCGAGCGTGTCGAGGTGGAGAGCGCCGCGCCGTTCGGTCGACGTCCCGCTCGTGAGGAAGGTGTGGACCGTGCGCTCCGCGGGAAACGAGCGCAGGGCGATCTCCTTGAACGCTCCCGTCGGAACGCGGGGGATCTCGCGCCAGGAGCCGACGGTCGTCGGCGTGCGACCGCGGCCGTCGCAGAAGCGGCGAAAGGGCTCGCAGCGCTCGTACTGGATGGCGAAGAGCGCGAGGGCCAGACGCTCGAAGCGCTCCTCGTTCTCGCGCCATTCGTCCTCGCGCATCCAGGCGAGGATCTCGCGCTCGAGGCGGCGGCGCGGCGGGTCCGTCATCGGGCCAGCGCGTCCGACGCGATGTCGAGGGCGAGCTCGAGGATCTCCCGGTCGATCGAGAGCGGCGGTGTGAACGAGAGCACACGGCCGTCGTCCCCGGACGGGAGCGCGATCACGCCGTGGCGCAGGGCGCGAACGCAGGCGCGGAAAACCCGCTCGGGGCCGTCGCACTCGACGGCCAGCAGCAGTCCGCGTCCCCGAACGTCGGCGATGCCGGGGGCCTTCGCGAGCGAGGCGCGCAGGCGGGTGAGCGCGAGCGCGCCGTTCTCGGCGGCCCGCTCGACGAGCTTCTCCTCCTCGATCGCCGCCATCGATGCCAGGGCCGCCGCGCAGCCGGGGGGGTGGCCCAGGAAGGTCTGGGTGTGGATGGCCTCGCCGCCCGAAGGCGGCCAGGCGTCCATCACGTCGGCGCGGCCGAGCAGCGCCGACAGGGGCATGCCCGAGGTCAGTCCCTTGGCGGCGCAGAGCAGATCCGGGACCACGCCTTCGTGCTCGCAGGCGAACCAGCGACCGGTTCGACCGAATCCAGTGTAGACCTCGTCGGCGATCAACAGCCAGCCCCGCTCGTCGCAGAGGGCCCGCAGGTCCGAGAGGAAGCCCGCGGGCGGGATGCGCTCGCCGCCGCGGCCCTGGATCGGCTCGACGACCACGGCGCCCACCGGCGCCGGGTGCGATCCGGCCACGCGCAGCACATCTTCGACGTCGCCGAAGCGGGCGAAGGCGGTCGCGCCCGGAAGCCGCGCGCCGAAGGGTTCGCGAAAGAGCGGCCGCCAGGTGGCGTCGAGCGCGCCGAGGCTCAGCCCATGGTACGCGCCTTCGAAGGCCACGAGCCCCGGCCGTCCGGTGGCGAGCAGCGCCGTCTTGATCGCCGCCTCCACGGCGTCGGATCCCGAGGACAGCAGCACGCCGCGGCAGGCGCCGCCGCCCGGGTAGCGCCGGGCGAGCGCCTCGAGCAGCTCGACCTTGACCGCGGCGGGGTGGACGTCGCCCATGGCGTGGAGCAGTCGTTCGCACTGCTCCTGGAGCGCGTCCACCACGCGCGGGTGCGCGTGCCCGGCGTTGGCGACGCCGAAGCCCGCCGTGAGGTCGACGAAGCGGTTGCCGTCCACGTCCCAGACGTTGGCGCCGGCGGCGCGCTCCCAGAAGATCGGCGGCGTGGGCTGGCTGCAGGTGACGTTGCGGCTCTCGACCTCGGCCAGGCGCGCGGCGAGGGCGACGGAGCGCGGGCCGGGAACCGCGGTGACGAGCTCGGGGGGGAGGGATCGGACGGCGACCACAGCCGCGATTGTAGCTGTACCCTCCCGGCAGTGTCCGAGCGCGAACCCCTCGCTCCCGACCGCTCTCGCGTTGCGCGCGCTCCGGCGCGCGCTGCCGCGCGGGACGGGGGCGGCGAGGGGTCCGGCGAAGAAGTGTTCGTGGCCCTGGGGTCGAATCTCGGCGACCGCGAGACGAGCCTCGCCGCAGCGATCGCGGCGCTGCGCCGCACCCGACGGGTTCGCGTGCTCGCCGTGTCGCCCGTCTACGAGACCGACCCCGTCGGCCCGCCGCCGCAGGGCCCGTACCTCAACGCCGTCGTTCGCCTGCGAACGTCGCTGCCTCCGCGCGCCCTGCTCGAACGGCTCCAGGCGATCGAGACGGCGGCCGGTCGCACGCGGGGCGGCGAACGGAACGCGGCCCGCACCCTCGACCTCGACATCCTCTTCTACGGCGATGCGAAGATCCACGAGCCCGGGCTCGCGGTCCCCCACCCCCGCCTGCACGAGAGAGCCTTCGTCCTCGAGCCGCTCTGCGACCTCGCGCCCGACCGGGTCCACCCGACCCTGCACGCGCGCGTCGACGTCCTGGCGCGGCGCGTTCGCAATCCCGCGGCGGTCCGGCGCCGGGACCCGTAGCCGTGGATCGAACCGGGTGCGAGGAGTTCGAAAATTATGCGATTTTCAGGTAGGGAATCCTTTTACGACGACGCGAATATCCGATACAGTAGACGCGATGGCGATGGCCGCACCTACAGAACGAAGAGATAAATCCTTTGATCCCGAGGTCTTGCGCTTCATCCGGTCGCGGAAGCCGGAGGCGCTGACGGCGGAAGAAATCCTGACTTGGGCGATCAAGAATTTTCACCCGCATCTCGCCCTCTCCTGCTCCTTCGGCGCCCGCGAGGGCCTCGTGCTGCTGGACCTGATGCACCGGATCGAGCCGCGCTCGCGCGTCTTCGTGATCGACACCGGTCGCCTGCCCCAGGCGACCTACGACCTGATCGACCGCGTTCGCGACCGCTACCGGAAGACCGTGGAGGTGATCTTCCCGCGCGCCGCGGACGTGGAGGCCATGGTGCGGGAGAAGGGCTTCAACCTCTTCTTCGAGTCGATCGCGAACCGCCAGCTGTGCTGCCGTCTCCGCAAGGTCGAGCCGCTGGACCGCTACCTCGTCGGGATGGACGCCTGGGTCACCGGACTGCGGCGCGACCAGAACCCGACTCGCGCCGACACGCCCAAGGTGGAGATCGACGCGCAGCACGGCGGCATCGTGAAGTTGAATCCGATCGCGGATTGGACGCCCGAAGACGTGCTGAAGTACGTGCGCGAGCACGACGTTCCGACGAACCGCCTCCACGCCGAGGGCTATCCCTCGGTCGGCTGCGCCCCCTGCTCGCGGGCGATCGCGCCCGGCGACGACCCCCGGGCCGGCCGCTGGTGGTGGGAGAGTCCCGACACCCGGGAGTGCGGGATCCACGTCGGCGAGGAAGAGGCGGGGTCGGGCATTTGATCCGCCGCCGCGAGTTGCTCGGCGCCGCCCTGGGTCTGCTCCTGTCACCGGCGTCGGCGTTCGCGTTCACCGGGGCGCGGCGCCGGCTCGCGCTGGCGTCCGACCTCGAGCGCTCGCTCGCCACGAGCCCGTTCGTCTACGTATCGCCGCTGCGCGCGGACGGTGCGGAGAGCGCGTGCCACGGGGAGGTGTGGTACGGGTGGCTCGACGGCGCCGTCGTCATCACCACCCGGACGACGACCTGGAAGGCGCGCAGCCTCGCCCGCGGCCTGGACCGCGCGCGCGTCTGGGTCGGCGACTACGGCCGCTGGAAGCGCGCGCTGGGCCGCAACGAGGCGTTCCGCGCCGGGCCGAGCTTCGTCGCAAGCGCCTCGACGGTCGAGGACGCGCGCCTCCTGGACCGGTTGCTCGAGCTCTACGCCGGCAAGTATCCCGATGAGATCGGGAAGTGGCGCGACCGCATGCGGCAGGGCTACGCCGACGGCTCGCGGATCCTGATTCGCTACCGCCCCGAGTCCGCGGGCTCCTCGCGGACGTAGTTGCACAGGCGGCCGACCCGCTCGATCTCGACCTCCACCACGTCTCCGTCGCGCAGCCGCCGCCCGGCCCGCTGCGCCGATCCAACACCTGAAAGTGTTCCCGTGAGCAGGACGTCGCCCGGCTCGAGCGTCATGAGGCTGGATGCGAAGGCGATGAGCCGTGCGATCGGGAAGCGCATCTCCTTCGTGCGCCCCGACTGCTGCGGCGCGCCCGACACCACGGTGCGGATCGCCAGGTCCTGGGGGTCGGGGATCTCGTCGGCGGTCACGAGGGAGGGGCCCAGGGGCGCGAAGGTGTCACAGGACCGGCCGATGAAGTGCTGAGCGCGCGGCTCCTGGAAGTCGCGGGCGGAGACGTCGCTGGCCGCGCAGTAGCCCGCAACGCACTCCAGGGCGTCCTCGATCGGGACGCGCCGCGCGGCTCGCCCGATCACCACCGCCAGCTCGCCTTCGCAGTCGACGTAGGAGCTCGCGGCCGGAATCACGATCTCGTCCTCGGGACCGATCACCGCAGAGGGCGCCTTCAGGAAGAGGATCGGCTCGACGGACGGCTCCTCGGAGCCGCGCTGGGACGCGTGGGCCGGGTAGTTACCGGCCACCGCGAGGATCTTTCCGGGTCGGGGTACCGGAGCGTAGAGACGAACCCGCCGGCGCGGCTCCACGAGGCCGGCGCGCCGGACGTCCGGGGCGTCGTAGCTCTCGATCGACTCGACGACGAACTCGAGCGCCGATCGCGCAAACTCCAGCGAGTCGGGGAGGCGGCGCAGGAACCGGAGCAGGTCGGTCGGGAGCAGCGAGTCCGCCTCGGCCTCCGGAGCGCCCACGTCCTCGTAGGCGAGCTTGACGGCGAGCGCGCGGTTGAGATCCACCACCGCGCCGGCGTCGGGGCCCGCGGGAATCACGGCACCCAGTCGCCGTGCGCCGGGGCGGTGAGGATCGAGGGGCTCGAGCCCGAGCGCGGCGTCTCCCATCGACCCAAGGCGCCGCGCGGAATCGCGCGGGTCGTCCGGCGCGGAGTCGCGCCGACGCTCGAAGGTGACGATGTGCATTCCGACCTCCACCAGGGAGGGGCGACTTCCGGCTCTGCCCGGTCGGCGGCACGCGGGCGCCACACCGGCAGCGCGACGGCAGCGGATCGGCAGCGACGGTGCGCAACAGCGACAGCGGCAACCGGATCAGACCGCGAGCCCGTCAAGGTTTCGCGCCGATCGGGCGAAGAGCCAGAGGAGCGTCCACACAGAATATCACGGAGCCACTCGATGCGACTCTGGTGGAATGCGAGAACGATCGTTGGCTGCCTTTGCCTGGTGGCGACCCTGCTGCTGATGTCGCCCGGCGTTCGCGCCGTGCGCGACGCGGACGGCGCCGAGGCGGCCGGGACGGTCCGGGTCGAGGCCGAATCGCCGCCTCCCGCGGCCCGCGAGCGCTAGGCCGTCCCACCCCGCGGGATTCCCGCTACCCGGCGGCGCTTGCACGGACTTGCCGGCTCCCCCAGCATCTGAGAGGGTGCCGGGTAGCCGTATGAAGCCGTCCTCCACCCTCCGCTTCCGGCGCACCACCGCCGCCGTCGCCCTGCTCTGGGCGGTCTCCGCCGTCGTCCTCTCCATGGGGCCGCTCCGGGTTCCCCCCGGCGGGGTGCAGCACCCGATGCGGGTCTCGGTGCTGGGCGGCTACGCGATCGTCGAGGGGCTGGGACCCTCGCTGGCCGCGGCCGGGACCGAGGTCGAGCCGGGCGATCGGCTGCTCGAGGTCAACGGCCGGCAGTTCCTCGTCGAGTACCGCCGCGGCCCGGGCTGGCTCGAGGCCGGGGTTCGGAACACGTACCTCTTCGAGAAGCGGGACGGGCGACGCTTCCGCGTCGACCTGCTCCCCGAGTCCATGCAAGCCATGACCACGCGGCTCATGGTGCTCATGCACGCGCTGCTGCTGCTGGTGGCCGTGATCTACATCGCCACCGGCGGCGTGGTGTGGTGGCTCCGGCGCGATCGCCCCGGCGCCTGGGCGCTGCTGCTCTTCTGCTCGACCATGTCGGTGCAGCTGGCGCATACGATGGAGGGCGACAGCATCCGGTGGTCGTGGCAGTGCCTGACGGTCAACCTGCCGCTCATCGGGGCGACCACCTTCTACCTCTTCACGACCTACCCCATCGAGCCCGGCTGGATCGTCCGCCACCGTCGCATCCAGCTGCTGCCCTTCGGAGCGGCGTTCCTGCTGGGCGGCGTGGGGCTGCTCGAGGGACCGCTGGGTCTGCCGGTCGGTTCGGTCCTGACGGCCTCGTTCTTCTTCACGCTCGCGGCCATCGTCGCTTCGGTCGGAATCCTCGGCGTCGAGCGCCGCCGGCACGCGGGAAGCGTACTCAAGGACCGCGCCGACGTGATGTTCTTCGGTGCGATCGTGAGCTTCGTTCCCGTCGCTCTGGTGTTCCTGGCCCAGTGGTGGCTTCAAGAGCCGTTCCCGTACTACTTCACCCT
This sequence comes from Myxococcales bacterium, assembly GCA_029863845.1. Taxonomy (GTDB): domain Bacteria; phylum Myxococcota_A; class UBA9160; order UBA9160; family SMWR01; genus JACZXC01. Next base: position 23,126 of record JAOTUO010000009.1, on the reverse strand, counting down.
GCTGTGGGTCTTCGTGTTTCCGATGGCGGTCGGATACGGCCTGCTGAAGAAGCAGCTCTTCGGGATTCGCGCGGTCGCGAAGTCCTCCGCCGCCTACGGTGCGGCCAGCCTGGCCATCGTCGCCATGTTCGCGTTCCTGATCACCTTTACCGACACGTTGGTCTGGCGTCTCGGCGTCAGCTTCCGCTGGTTCCAGGTGGTGTTCCTGTTCTTCGCGATCCTCGCCTTCGACCCCCTGCGCCGGCGCACGCAGAACCTCGTCGACCGCTTCTTCGACCGCGACCGTGCGGCCTACCGGGTGGCGGTGCGCGAGATCTCCGAGGCGATGGTCTCGATGCTGTCGCTGAACGAGATCGCGGACCGCATCCTGGTCGCCCTGACCGACACCATGGGCGTCGAGCGGGCGATGGTCCTGATCGTCGACGACGAGCGCAAGCTCCTGCGCCCGATCGCATCGCGCGGCGACTGGGACGACCACGCGCTCCACACCGAGATCCCCTCCGACCATCCCATCTGGAAGCACCTGTGGATGCGCCGCGAAGACCTCTCGCGCGTGGACTTCGACGACGAGCCCGACCTGGAGAACCGGGAGGCTTGTCGCGACGTCTTCGACACGCTCGAGGTGGAGATCGTGGTCCCCATCCTGTATGGGGTGGATCTGCTGGGCGTGATTGCGGTGGGGCGCAAGCTCTCGGGTGACCGGCCGGCGCCGGACGACCGCCTGCTGCTGCGAACCCTCGCCAACCAGAGCTCGATCGCGATCGAGAACGCCAAGGCCTTCGACGAGATCGCCAAGCTCAACGAGACGCTGGAGGCGAGGGTCGAGGAGCGCACCCGGGAGCTGCGCGAGACCCAGGCGCAGCTGATGCAGGCCGAGAAGATGAAATCGCTGGGTCAGCTCGTGGCGGGCGTCGCCCACGAGCTCAACAACCCGATCGGGTTCGTCCACGCCAACCTGCAGCTGCTCGACGAGCAGGTGAGAAAGCTGTTGGAGGGGCAGCGCACCGACAGCGACCGGGAGCACGTCCGCGCGGCGATCACGAAGCTGCTCGCGCGCAGCCGGGAGGGGACCCAGCGCGTCAAGAAGATCGTCGAGGACCTCCGGACCTTCTCGCGCATGGACCAGGCGGAGCTGCAGGACGCGGACATTCACGAGGAGATCGACCGCACCCTGGCGCTGATGGAGCCGCGCTTCAAGAACCGGATCACCGTCCTCCGCGACTACGGCGACCTGCCCCGCGTGCGCTGCTACGCGGGCCAGCTGAACCAGGTCTTCCTCAACCTGCTGACGAACGCCTGCGATGCGGTCGAGGAGGGCGGCGAGATCCGCATCACCACCCACCGCACCGACGGCGGCGTCCGCCTCGAGTTCCACGACGACGGGACCGGGATCCCCGGGGACATCCAGAGCCGCATCTTCGACCCGTTCTTCACGACCAAGCCCGTCGGAGCGGGCACGGGTCTGGGACTGTCCCTCTCCCACGGCATCGTCGAACGTCACGGCGGGCACATCTTCGTCGCTTCGGAGCCCGGGCGCGGGACGACCTTCGTGATCGACCTGCCCCTCGTCGCCGCCGAGAATTGAATCGGGTCCCTGCGACCGCCTGCGTCAGAAGCGGTACTGGAAGCCGAAAGCGGGTCGCTCGCGCCCTTCGAGGGCGAACACCGGCCTTCCGGCAGCGCCTGCCGCAGACGAACGAGGTGTACGCACGGCCCCGGTCCGGGTTATGCTGGCGCCTCCAACGCGCCGCCGTGAAGAAGGAGTCCCCCCATGCGCCTCGGTCTGCTGGCGGGCCAGTTCGGCCCCAAGATGACGCTCAACATGGACCTCATTCTCGAGGCCGAGAAGCTCGGATTCGACTCGGTGTGGACGGCGGAGGCCTACGGCAACGATGCCGTATCGCCCATCGCCTACCTCGCGGCGCTCACCACGAAGATCCACCTCGGCACCGCCATCATGCAGATGCCCGCGCGCTCGCCCTCGCTGGCCGCCATGACGGCCATGACGATCGACGCACTCTCCGGCGGGCGCTTCCGCCTCGGCATCGGGCCCTCGGGACCGCAGGTGGTCGAGGGCTGGTACGGCGTTCCGTACGGCAAGCCGCTGACGCGCACGCGCGAGTACATCCGCATCGTCCGCCAGATCCTCGCGCGCGAGGCGCCGCTGGAGCACAAGGGCTACCACTACCAGATGCCCTACACCGGCGAGGCTGCGACGGGCCTCGGCAAGCCGCTCAAGAGCATCCTTCACGGCCGGCCGGACCTGAAGATCTACACGGCGGCGATCAGCCCGAAGGGCCTGGCCTGCGCCGGCGAGGTTGCCGACGGCGTGTTCCCGCTCTGGATGAATCCCGAGCGGCCCCAGATCATCGTCGATCACCTCGAGGAGGGCTTCGCGAAGGCCGGCGGCGGCAAGAGCCTCGAGAGCTTCGACCTCGCGCCCTTCGCGACCGTCGTCCTGGGCGACGACGTCGAGAAGTGCCGGATGCCGATCAAGGGCATGCTCGCGCTCTACATCGGGGGCATGGGCGCCCGCGGCAAGAACTTCTACAACGACTACGCCAGGCGCCTCGGGTACGAGGAGGCGGCCGTGCGCATTCAGGACCTCTACCTGGACGGGAAGAAAGCCGAGGCCATGGCGGCGGTTCCCGACGCGCTGGTCGACGACATCGCCCTCGTGGGCCCGAAGGAGCGCGTCGCCGATCGCTTCGAGGCCTGGAAGGCGTCGCCGGCGGGCTCGGTGCTCGTGGGAGCGGGCCAACCCGAGGCGTTGCGCCTCCTGGCGGAGCTGGCGCTCTAGCGAGTTGTCGGCCGAAGAGCGCTCGCGCATCGTCGCGCTCGACAAACGTCGCGTGTGGCATCCCTACACCGCGATGGATCACTACCGCGACGCGGTGGACCCGCTGGTGATCGTCCGCGCCGCGGGCTCGCGCCTGTTCGACGCCGACGGGCGCGGCTACATCGACGCCAACGCCTCCTGGTGGACCTGCGCGCTCGGCCACGGCCATCCGCGGCTCGTGGACGCGCTGCGACGCCAGTCGGAGGTGCTGTGTCACACGGCGCTGGCGGGGATCGCCCACGCGGGCGCCGCGGAGCTGGCCGATGCGCTCTGCGCCGTCGCGCCCGGCGGCCTCGAGCACGTCTTCTTCAGCGACGACGGCTCGACGGCGGTCGAGGTGGCCATGAAGCTTGCGCTCCAGTTCTGGAGCCAGAGCGGCCGATCGCAGCGCACCCGCTTCGTCGCTCTCGAGGACGCGTTCCACGGTGAGACCCTCGGCGTCACGGCTCTGGGCGGGGTCGAGGTCTTTCGCCGCCCCTTCGCCGGCGTCCTCCTCGACGCCGTCCGCGTGCCGCCGCCGCGCGAGCCCGCGACCGCCCCGAAGGCCTTCGACGCCCTCGCGCGCGCGGTGGAGGAGCATGCGGAGACGCTGGCCGCCGTGGTCGTCGAGCCCGTGGTCCAGGGCGCGGCGGGCATGCGGACCTACGATCCGGCCTTCCTGCGCGCCGCCCGCGAGCTGTGCGACCGCTTCGACGTGCTGCTCGTCTTCGACGAGGTCTTCGCCGGCTACGGGCGCACGGGCCCCATGTGGGCGGGTGAGCACGCCGGCGTCGCGCCGGACCTCCTGTGCACGGCCAAGGGCTTCACGGGGGGGATGTTGCCCATGGCGGCCACCCTCGCGACGGACCGCGTCTTCGAGGGCTTTCTCGGCGACGCGGATCGGGCCTTCTACTACGGGCACACGTTCTGCGGGAACCCGCTCGGCGCCGCCGTGGCGTTGGAGGTGCTGCGGGTCTTCGAGGACGAGCGGGTTCTGGAGCGGGCCCGGCCTCGGGCCGCGCGCATCGCCAGGGCGTTCGCGGAGATGGCGACGCTGCCGGGGGTGGAATCGACCCGCTCGTTGGGCATGATCGGAGCCCTGGATCTCGCCGGCGACGCCGGATACCTGGCCCGCGCCGGCTGGCGCGTCTACGACGAGGCCCGCCGGCGGGGCGCCTACCTGCGCCCCATGGGCAACGTGGTGTACGTGACGCCTTCGCTCAACATCCCCGACGACGACCTCGAAGAACTTCTCGCCATCGTGCGCGAGAGCGTCGAGGCCGCCGCGGCAGCGGAAGGAGGCTCTCCTTGAAGCGAGAGACCGTTCTCGAGCGCAGCGAGGGCGGCGTGCGGACACTGACGCTCAACCGCCCCGAGGTGCGCAACGCCTTCAACAGCCGGCAGTACCGGGAGCTCCGGGACGCGCTGCGCGACGCCGCGGGGGACGACGCCGTGCGCGCGGTCATCCTCACCGGCGCGCCCGGGGCCTTCACCGCCGGCCAGGACCTCGGCGAGATGTCAGCGCCGCCGGAAGGGGGCGGCGAGTACCCCTTCGGCGCGTGCATGGACCAGGTGATCGCCTTCGACAAGCCCCTGATCGCCGCCGTGAACGGCGTCGGGGTGGGGCTCGGCCTCACCATCCTGCTCCACTGCGACCTCGTCTACATCGCGCAGGGCGCCCGCCTGCGCGTGCCCTTCGTCTCGCTGGGGGTCGTGCCCGAGGCGGCGAGCAGCTACCTGCTGCCGCTCGCCGTGGGCTCGCAGCACGCCGCGGAGATCCTCTTCACCGCCGACTGGGTGACGTCCGCGCGCGCCGTCGAGATCGGCCTGGCCGCGCGCGAGCTTCCCCCGGACGAGCTCATGCCGGCCGTCCGTGAGCTGGCGGCGAGGATCGCCGCCAACCCGTTGGGCGCGCTGCGCCACACGAAGCGGCTCCTGCGCGTCTGTCGCCTCGACGCCGTGCGCGCGGCCCGCGCCCGCGAGGACGCGGCCTTTCGCGAGCGCGTGGGCACGCCCGAGAACGTGGAGGCGATCCGCGCCTTCCTCGAGAAGCGCGAGCCGGACTTCTCGAACCTCGACCCGCGCTGACGCCACCGCCGTTCCGCGTCACCTGGACGTCTCCGAGGGCCACTTACCTTTGGGGTGAGTCTTTTTAACTACACCCCGTCTGGGAAGCGAGGCTGCGGCGAAGCGGAGAGAGCCCTCGAGATGGCGCAGACAGACGACATCGACCTTTCGAGCTACACGATTCCGGAGCTGGAGCAACTCGCGAAGCGGGTCGGACAGGAAATCTCCAAGAAGCGCGCTTGCTTTCGGCGGCTGCTGCCTGTCGTCGAGCGGGGCCGCGCGCTCTACCGCAACCCGGTGAACCCGGCCGAGACCTGGTCGGGCAGGGGCCAGCAGCCGCGTTGGTTCAAGCAGGCTCTCGCCCGCGGCCAGCGGCCGGAGACCCTCCTCAACTGACGGCCCCGGGGCGACCGGGGCCGAGCCGGCGCTGCCGGGGGCGTCGAGCCTCCCCCGCCGGTCTTCTGCGGCGTCGTCGCTCGAGGCTAGAATCGACGCATGCGACGCGTCGTGGAGTGGGCCGCACTGGCGCTGGCGGCGCCGCTCCTGCTCGCTGCCGACGACGGGGCGGACCGCTACGGGTTCGACGTCGAGGCCGCGACGGTGCCCCGGGCAGCAATCGTCGCCGGAGGTCCGGGACGGGACGGAATCCGGAGCGTGGACGCGCCCGAGTTCGCGCCGCCCGCGGAGGCCAGCTGGGTGGCGGCGGACACGCCGGTCGTCGGCGTCGAGGCCGGCGGCGAAGCGCGCAGCTACCCCGTCCACCTGCTCGAGTACCACCAGATCGTGAACGACGTGCTGGGCGGTGTTCCGGTCGCGATCACCTACGATCCGCTGGCCGCTGCACCCCTCGCCTTTCGCCGGACCGTCGCCGGTCGGACCCTCACGTTCGGCGTCTCCGGTCTCGTCTACAACTCGAACTTCCTGATGTACGACCGGGAGACCAGGAGCCTCTGGTCCCAGTTCATCGGCAAGGCGATCGCCGGTCCGCTCGCCGGGAAGACCCTCGCTCGCATCCGCGTGCGGCAGGTGACGGAGACCGCGTGGCTGGCCGCCCATCCCGGCTCCCGGGTGCTCGTGCGTCCGGACCGCTTCCGCATCGACTACCGCTACAGCCCGTTCAGCACCTACATGATCGCGGATTCGATTCCGTTCCCGGTGAACGCCGAAGATCGGAGGCACCACCCGAAGACGCTCGTGGTGGGGGTGCGCGCGAACGGGAAGGCCCGGGCCTACCTCGACTCGCTGGTGACGAAGGCGGGCGGCAGCGTCGAGGACGAGTTCGAGGGACGCGAGATCCGCATCCGCTACGACCCGGACGCTGCGGTCTTCACCTGGGACGCGCCCGACGACCTGGAGGTCACCGAGGCCTACTGGTTCGCGTGGAAGGCCTTCCATCCCGAGACCCAGATCTGGGGCGACGCGAAGGCTCGGGAGGAGTGACGGCGTTCGGGCGCTTCGTGGATCGGCGACGCCGGGCCCGTGCGAAGTGACGCGGCCGAGCTGCGGGTCAGGGGCCGTCCTCGCACCATCTCTGGAGCGAGCGCAGCCTCGAGTCGACCAGCTTTGCCGCCAGCCGGCGGACGTCGAAGCGGTCGAGCAGTCCGCTGACCACCGGCACCGCGTTCGAGGAGACGAGCTTGATCGCCAGGCGGGTTCGATCCGGCTCGCCCGGCTCGGGCGTCAGCGTGTAGGTCTCGTCGAAGCGCAGCCCGCCGAGGAGGATGGAGGAGCGCAGGCGCAGGCCGGGCGCGACCTCCAGCGGGCGCTCGTGCCGGATCACGCGGACCGTCCCCAGCCGGTAGCGCCACCGCACCTGCTCGCCGACGCGGGGATAGCCGTCCGGCGGATCGACGAGCGCGACGGTCCGCTCGTCCCATCGGACGACCTCATCCGGCGCGGTGAGCGCCCGCCACACGCGCGCACGCCCAGCGCCGATCACCGTGGACATCACGGTGGTGATCACGAGATACGGCTTCCCCCCGGAGGGAGAATGAGTCGGACTTGCGCGCTGCGCAAGTCATCGATCGCCGAGCCGCGCCTCGGCCGCCCGCACGCGCTGCGTCAAGACGCGGAAGATCTCGAAGGCGATCTCCGGCATTTCGAGGATCAGCTCCTTGATGCTGCCACCGTCCACGGAGAGCAGCCGCAGGCGGTTGGACGCCAGGATGGTGGCGCTGCGCGACGCGTCGTCGAGCACCGCCATCTCGCCGAAGTAGCTCCCGGCGGTCATGCTGCCGAGCTCGGTCTCGTTCGGCGTTCCGTAGTGCTTCACGACCCTCACGCTGCCCTCGATCAGGAGATAGAGCTCGCCGCCCGGATCGCCCTCCTTCACGATCACCTCGTCCGGGAGGAACACGGCCTCCTTCGCGACCCGGTTCACCGCCTCCAGCTGTTCCAGGCTCAGCTGGGCGAAGAGCGGTATCTGCCTCAAAGCCAGGAGCCGTTCCATGAGTTCCTCCTCGTGGGCCCCGATGCCCTCGGGCGCATCGACGGCCTCCGCGGCCAGCCGAATCCAGCGCCGCTCACTGTGACGCGACGCGTCGAGCACCTCTCGCGTGCGGGTCGGGAGCGACGCGATGGCGCGAGCGGCGCGCAGGCGCTCGTCCAGCGGTGCGCGCTCGTGCATCAGCACCAGCAGCTGCGCGGCGTGGCGGTCGCCCAGATTGGAGAGCACCTCGAGCGCATTGCCGTACGATCGCGCGGATCCCAGGCGCAGCCCCTTCTCCACCCTGCGGATCACCGTCGCGTCCTCGAGAAGCTCGAGGACGCGGAATGCGACCCTCCGATTGCGCATCATGGCGTCCTGGTAGGCCGCGCGCAGGAACAGGCCGGCCGGGCCGGTATCGACCGGGAGGAGCTGGAAGGCGACGAGGTCGTACCAGAGCTCGCGCGCGCGCCGACGCAGCTCGCTCCGGAGGAGGTCGAGCGAGAGGGCGCTACCGCTCGCGGCGAGGACCCGGAGAGCGCCCGCGACGGAGCGTTCGCAGTCGGACCGAAGCCGGATCTCCACCGCCTGGATGCCGGGCTCGCCCAGCCCCAGCAGCGCCGTCTCCGCCGCGGCCTGGACGCTGGCCGACGCGTCGGCGAGAGCTCCCGCGAGCAGGGCGCCTGCGTCCGTTCCCCCGAAGCGCGCGAGCAGCGTCACGACCGCGCGTCGCACGCGCGCGTCGGGATCCGCCAGCAGCGCGCGCAGCTCCTCGACGGGCAGGGGCGCTTCGGATCCGATGCGGACGGCGCACGCGAGGGCGGCCGCGCGGATCTGCGGCTCGCGGTCGCGCACGCGGGCCTTCGCCGCGTCCGCGAACGCGGGCGTCGCCACGCCCAGGGCCGCCGCCACGACGGGCGGGTCTCCCGAGTCGATCATGGCCCGCAGGACCCGCTGGCCCTCGTCGCCACAGCACGCTGCGGCCTCGGCGCGAAGGGTCGGACTCGGGTCGGCGAGCAGGTCGCGAAGGCGCGGCGCGAGGAACGCCGTATCGCTCCCGATGCCGATCAGGCCCCGCAGTGCGGCGAGCCGCACGCCCGCGTCGGGATCGTCGAGCGCCAAGCCGAGGGGACCCTCCGGATCGCCGTCCGCAACCGCCGCGAGCGCGCTCACGCAAGAGCGCCGGACTTCGGGATTGGGGTGCGAAGCCGCGCGCACCAGCGGGCCGGTGACGCCGCGGGCGGCCAGGATGGGCATGAGATCGAACAGCGGTTGCGACGGTCGGGCGCCGGCGTCGGCGAGGAGTTCCTCCCACAGCTCGGCCAGGCGCGACGCCTCCCAGCTCCCGATCTCGGCGCCCACCTCGGCCAGGTCGAGCCGGCCGGCGCGCAGCTCGTCGATCAGGGTGCGCAGGTACTCGCGGCGCACCCGCAAGTTCGATCCCAGGAATACGAGCGCGGCGCCACCGCCCAGCAGGCAGAGCCAGATCGGCTCGGGCCGGCCGAGGCCGAGCAGGAGGAGGCCCGCTCCAGCCATCCCCGCGTTGACGACGACCCCCTCGAGAAAGGCCCGGACCCGGCCTCGCAGGCGCAGCGGCATCGCGTTGAGCACGAGGGCGCGGATCGGGAACGCCATCGCGTTCTCGAGCAGCTCCCGGTTCATGCGCGCCGCCACGGCGGTCTCGATCCGGTACTGGAGGCCGAGCCCGCCGAAGCTCAGCAGCGTCAGCAGCGGATGGATGAGATTGGCGCTCGGCACCCCGAAGCGCCGGATCACGCGAGGCGTGACCCAGAGCCCGATCGCGATCTCGATCAGGTTCGTGACGGCCAGGTACACGCCCAGAAACGCCGCCAGATCGGACCTGTCGGGGAAGCGGCGGGCGAAGAGGTCCGAGTAGAGGTACTGCGCGACGAAGAGCGCGGCCACCATGCCGACCGCCGAGAGCACCAGGTAACGGCCGAAGGGAGAGGCGCTCAGGTAGCGGACGGCCCCCAGGATCCCCTCGACCGAGGTCTCGTCCGCCTCCTCGAGCTCCAGCGGACCCCAGCGGCGCAGCGCGCGCCTCCCGAGCTGGAGGAGGAGCGCGGCGGCGGCGAGCAGGAGCCCCCACGCGACGACCAGCGCCCGCGGGCCGACGGCCTCCGCCAGGAGCGCGGCGACCAGGCCGCCCACGCCACTGCCGAGGCTCGCGCCGATGGCGAAGCGGGGAAACAGGCGCTTGGCCGTCGGGGTGTCGAAGTAGTCGCCGGCGAAGGTGAAGAAGTGGTTCTGGAAGACGACCTGGACCACGTAGTAGAGGCAGAAGAGCGCGGGAACGATCCAGACTTCGGCCCTGCCGAGACCGAAGGCCGCCGCGAGCAGCAGGATCGCGGCGCCGGCCGTCATGCCGACGAGGAGCCGGTCGTTGCGGGCGCGGCCGACGCTGGCGCCGTAGACGAAGCTTCCCAGCATCGTGACGACCGAGGCGGCGATGAAGATCTCCGGCAGCCGTGCGGCTCCGAAGCGGGCCAGGAAGAGCGCTTCGGAGCCCACGAGGCCCACGGTCAGCGCCATGTTGCCCAACGCGAAGAGGCCGACGAAGAAGAGGAAGCGCGAACGCTCGCGCGTGTATATGTCGGGAACGAGGCGCCAGAAGGTCTCGGTCGGCCCGGGCATGCCGATCGACCTATACCAGAATCGAAGGCCGCTAGCGGAGCTTGGCGATGACGTCGTCGGCGAAGCGACGCATCCCGTCCCTCTTGTCGTCGAGCGAATCGGTCGACCCGCCGTACATCAGCCAGGGCATCATCTGCACGTGGGTGACGCCGACTTCCTCGAGCCGGCGGAAGCCGTCGGCGTCGAAGGCGTCGGAGCAGGCGGCCACGATCTCCAGCGGCGCGTCGGCGCGGCCGTACTCGGCGCGATAGCCGCGGATCTTCGCGACGATCTGCCTCAGCTCTGCGGTCGTGTGGATGTCCGATATCCAGCCGTCGCCGAGTCGCCCGACGCGCCGCAGCGCGGGCTCGGAGAGGCCGCCCATGAGGATCGGGATCGGCTCCTTCGGCGCCGGGCTCATCCGGAGCCGGTCGAAGTCGTAGAACTCGCCGTGGTGCTCGACCATGCCGCCGGCCCAGAGCGCGCGCATCACCTCGATCATCTCGTCCATGCGCCGGCCGCGGTTGCGAAAGCTCTGGCCGAGGATGTCGAACTCGTCCTTCATCCATCCGACGCCGACGCCCAGCGTGACCCGACCTCCCGACATCACGGCCGCGGTGCCGACGGCCTTCGCCACGACGAAGGGGTTTCTCAGGGGCAGGACGTAGACGCCGGTGTAGAAGCGGATGCGCTCGGTCACGGCCGCCATGGCGCCGATGGCCACCCACGGATCGGGCCACGGGGCGGGCGCCTCCCAGCGCGGCGAGCCGTCGCGCGTGTAGGGATACGCGCTCTCGATCTTGTCGGGGTGAACGACGTGGTCGGAGACGACGATGCCGTCCCAGCCGCATTCGTCGCCGGCCCGCGCGACGTCGCAGAAGTGCGTGGGATCGCTGAAGGCCAGCGACGTGATGAACCGCATCGGAAATCTCCTAGCGGGCTACGGAGCCGCCGTCCACGAGCATCGACTCTCCGCTGACGAAGGACGCGCGGTCCGAGCACAGCCAGACCGCGGCCTCGGCGATCTCCTCGGGCGCGCCGAGGCGACCGCCGGGCAGGCTCCTGCGGATGAGCTTCTCGAGCCGGGGGTCGCGCGCCATGGAGGCGCGCAGCATGGGCGTGTCGGTGCTGCCGGGACAGATGGCGTTCACGCGCACGCCGGTGCGCGCGTTCTCGAGCGCGGCCGTCTTGGTGAGCCCGAGGACGCCGTGCTTCGAGGCGCAGTAGGCGGCGAGCCCGGGCGCCGCGACCACGCCCGCCCCCGACGCCACGTTCACGATGGCGCCGCCGCCCTGCCCCTGCATTGCGGAGATCTCGTGCTTCAAGCACAGGAAGACGCCGGTGAGGTTGATCGCGAGCGTGCGGTTCCACGCGTCGAGGGGGAGGTCGTGCAGCCCCCTGGGCTCGCCGGTGATCCCGGCGTTGTTGACGGCGCAGTCGATCCGCCCCCAGGCCTCGATGGTGGCGGCGATCAGGGCCTCGACCTCGGGCTCCCGGGTCACGTCGGTTCGCACGAAGCGGGCCTCGCCGCCCGCCGCGGTCAACTCCGCCACCGTCTTCTCGCCACCGGCGGCGTCGACGTCGGCCACCAGCACCCGCGCTCCCTCGCGGGCGAAGGCGCGCGCCGTGGCGCTGCCGATGCCGGACGCCGCGCCCGTGACCAGCGCGACCTTCCCCTCGACCAGCCCCGCCGCGCTCCCCGTCACGAACCGTCGCCCGCGTCGCCGGCGACGAAGCTGCGCGCTTCGAGGCCGCCCAGCGCGAAGAGCCGGTAGCCGCCCCGAAACATGCCCTGGCAGCGCGTCGAGTGCTCCAGGGCCCGCTGGCTCGACGTGCGTCGTACCTCCTGCCGGAAGCTCCCGTCTTCGAAGAGCCGGTAGTGGGCGAAGCCGCCCGGGTAGTCCTTCGTGCAGTTCACCTCGACGAAGGGAACCGTTCCCGACGCGGGATGGCGCCGCACGCGGTTGCGGTGCGTGTGCCCGATCAGCACGCCGCGCACCTGGGGATGGCGGCCGATCGCATCGAACAGAGCCAGCGAGTGGTCGGACTCGATCCCGATGGTATTCGGATAGTGGTCGCGGTGCTCCGGCGGGACCGGCTGGTGGTGCATGAGGAGCAGCGTCGGCGTCGCGCACTCGCGTGTCTCCTCGAGGGCCGCTTCGAGCCAGCGCAGGCGCTCGTCGGGAAACACGCCGTGGTGCTCCCCCGGCTCGACCGTCTCGAGCAGCACGAGCCGCCAGCCGCCGAGGTCGAGCGTCCGCGGCGCGCGCGGCTGCCCCAGCAGCGCGTAGCCGTCCACCTCGAGGCCGTCGTTGAGTCCGTAGTAGTCGTGGTTGCCGAGGAATGCGTGGTGCGGCATCTCGAAGCGCGCGAACGCGCGCGCCGCCGCCTCGAACTGCTCGGGCCGTCCGCGGTCGGCGATGTCGCCCTTGATGATCGTCGTGTCGACGCCGAGGGCGTTCACCTCGTCGATCGCGTCCTCGTTCATGAAGCGCCAGTAGGGAACCTCGGTGTCCGACTCGCGGACGAGGGGGGAGTCCGGTGCCTCGTCGCCGAACTCGAAGTCCTCGCTCAGTACGCCGCCGAAGCGGGGCTCGCCGAAGTGGAGGTCGTTGAGGGTGGCGAAGGATCCGACGAGGGCGGCGTCGGGTCGCGGCAGCGTGCACACCGATTCGGGGAAGTAGGGATCGTGCAGGGCCGGGTCCGCGCCCGCGACCTCGATCCCGATGCGGTAGCGGGTTGCGGGGGCGAGCCCCTCGATGCGCACGAGGCGGGTTCCGGCGATCCCCGCCGAGGCGATCCGGGGCTCGCCGTCGAGCACCACCCGCGCCTCGGCGTCGACGGGACCCGAGGCGTCCTCCACCGCAAACGCCAGCGTCAGGCTCGACTCGGTGACGCCGAAGACCTCCGGCCGCGCGATGCTGAGCGCCATGGCCCCAGACTAATCGCCGAGGGGCGAAAAGTCACCGTTCGATGGGCGCAGCCGGAGCCGCGATCGGGGACTTCCTCTCCGTTGCGAGTAGCCTATCCTTGCGGGCTCCGGCAGCCTGTGAACCGGCCAGCACCCGAGAATCGAGGTGCGCGCGTCGGACGAGCGGCGCCCGGGCCGCGACACCGCCCCATCCGCGCTCGCTCTTCGGCTTCAGCGGGGGTTCGCGAGTGACCCGCATCGACATCTACCGACCCTTGAAGCGGTCGGGCCTGCTCGTGGCGCTGGCGTTCCTGGTCGGGCTGGTGGGTTACCTCGTCATCGGCAGCCGCCAGTACGGATGGATCGACGCGCTGTACATGACGGTGATCACGCTGACGACCGTCGGCTACAGCGAGGTGATCGACCTCTCCGGCAGCCCGGGCGGGCGGCTGTTCACGGCGGCTCTCCTGCTCGGGGGCGTCGGGGCCCTCCTGTACTTCTTTTCCGCGGTAACGGCGTTTTTCGTCGAGGGACACGTGCAGCGTCTCCTCTGGAGAAGAAAGATGAGCAAAGCGATCCAACACCTCTCCGGACATACGATCGTGTGCGGCGGGGGTCACACCGGACAGCACATCGTGCAGGAGCTTCTCGCGACCGAGCGGCCCTTCGTCTTGATCGATGTGGACGAGAGCCGCGTGGACGCGCTCATGCAGAGGCTGGGTTGCGAGTTCCTTGTCGTGATCGGCGACGCCCGGGACGACGACGCACTGCACGCGGCCGGCATCGAGCGCGCGGCCGGTCTCGTCGCGAGCATCAGCAACGACAAGGACAACCTGATCGTCACGGTCTCCGCGCGGCTGCTGCGGCCCGACCTCCGGATCGTGTGCCGGTGCATCGACGAGAGAATCGAGGAGAAGATCCTCAAGGCCGGCGCCGACTCCGTCGTCTCGCCCAACCGGATCGGCGGCCTGCGCATGATTTCGGAGACGGTGAGGCCGACGGCGGTCTCGTATCTCGACATCATGCTTCGCGACCCGGATTCGAAGCTCCGCGTCGAATCCACGCTGGTCCTGCCGCGATCCCGGCTGGCGGACTCGACCGTGGGCGACCTCCGCGGGCGCGAGATCGGCGATCTCCTGATCGTGGCGCTGCGCAAGCCGGACGAGCAGTGGGTCTTCGCCCCGTCCGACGAGCATCCGCTCGCGGCGGGAGGCAGCGTCGTCTACATGGGAAGCGCGCAGGCGCGGGAAGCCGTCGAGGGACTCGCGCGGCCGGGCGACTAGCCGATGCACGCCGGCCCCGAGGTCACGATCGCCTTCCTCCTCTGCTTCACGCTCGTGGTCGGAGCGGCGATGCGGATGATCGCGGGTCGCGCGCCCGTCCCCTACACCGTCACCATCCTGCTCGTCGGGCTGGCCGTGGGTCTGATCCTCCAGCGGGTGCCGGGCGGCGCGGATCCCACCGGCGTGCTCGCCTTCGTGACCGAGGGAGAGGGGATCTCCCCGGACCTCATCGTCTTCATCTTCCTGCCGCTTCTGGTCTTCGAGTCCGCCTTCGCGCTCGAAGTGCACGCCTTCCGCAAGAACCTCGGGGTGGTGCTGATGCTGGCGGGGCCCGCCATGCTCGTGAGCACGGCCGCGATCGGGCTCTTCATGATCGCGATCACCTCGTCCTCCTGGCAGTGGGGCTGGCTCGAGGGGCTCGCCTTCGGGGCCCTGATCAGCGCCACCGACCCGGTGGCGGTCGTCGCGCTGCTCCGGGAGCTGGGAGCGCCCAAGCGGCTGCGGCTGCTGATCGAGGGCGAGTCGCTCCTGAACGATGGCACCGCCATCGTGCTCTTCAGCGTTCTCCTGGGGCTCCTCACGGGGGCCTTCAGCTTCGAAGCGGGCAACACCGTGCTGCACTTCGTGCGCGTCACGCTCGGCGGCATGGCGGTCGGCCTGCTGCTGGCCGTCGGCACGACGAGCTGGCTGTCCCGGACCTTCAACGCCCCGCTGATCGAGATCACGCTCACCCTGGTCCTCGCATACCTGGCGATGCTCGTGGCGGAGACGCTGCTCCACGTCTCGGGAGTGATCGCGGTTGTCACCGCCGGCCTCTGGATGAGCAGCCGAGGCAAGTTGCAGGTCAGCCCGGAGGTCTCCCAGTTCCTGCACCGTTTCTGGGAGATGCTCTCCTACCTCGCGAACACCCTCATCTTCTTCCTGGTCGGCCTGGTCATTGCGACGCAGCTGAAGCACGCCCGGCTCGGGGACCTGCTCCTGATCGCCGCCGCGTTCGGCGGGGTCGTGACGATCCGAACCGTGCTCAGCTTCCTCTTCAGACCGGCGATGAACCGCGTGGCCGATCCCGTCAGCGCGGGAGAGACGACGGTGATCGCCTGGGGTGGCCTGCGCGGCGCGGTCTCCCTCGCGCTCGCCCTGGTGATCAGCCGGCACCCGGAGGTTCCCCCGGAGCTCGGCCGCCAGATCCTCCTCGCGACGGCCGGCGTGGTGCTGCTCACGATCGTCGTCAACGGCTCGACCATGCCGTGGCTGCTCCGGAAGCTCGGCTTCGACCGCCCGCCTGCGAGCGACCGTCTGGCCGAGTCCATGGCGTGGGCGTCGGTGCTCGAGCAGGTGGCCGAGCGGATCGCGACGCTCTCCCGGTCGCGGGACCTGCGGACCGTGGACTGGACGGAGGTGCGGACGCACCTGGAAGACCGTCAGCGTGCGGTGCGGGAGCAGATCGCCGAGACCCGTCGGGAGCTCGAGTCGTCCGGCGCCGGCGAACGCAATCGCGGGTACTGGCGTCAGGCCCTGAGCATCGAGCGAGAGGCCTTCTGGGGCGCCTTCGCCCAGGGGACGCTCGGCGCCGACGCCACCCGGATCCTCGACCACGAGGTCGACCTCCAGCTCGACCGGCTGGCGCGCGGCGAAGAGCGGCCTCTCGTCACGCGCCGGCGCGAGCGTTCCGCCTGGCAGGTGCGGCTCGCAGGCTGGCTGAGCCGCGTCGGGCGGGCGTTCGGAAGGCTGCAGTTCGAGATGCTCGCGCTGCGCTACGACCTCTTCCGCGGCGAGCAGCTCGCGGCCGAACGCGTGCTGGAGGAGATGCAGAAGCGCGGCGAGATGGACGACGAGGTGCGCGAGGAGATCCTGCGCACGTACCGGGCCTACGTCCACACCAGCAAGGAGCGCCTGGAGGATCTGCGGGCGAACCTGCCCGAGTTCACCCGGGCGATCGAGACGCGCCTCGCCCGGCGCATCCAGCTGAATCTCGAGCGCGAGGATTACGAGCACCTGCATCACGTAGGAGCGATCGACTCGGAGAGCGCGACCCGGGCGCTGGCCGGCGTCGAGCGCCGCATGAAGGCCCTCAAGTGGTCCCGCCGCGACATGGTCCTGCCCAAGACGAGCGAGCTGTGCCGGTCCGCGCCCCTCTTCGCCGGCCTGGACGAGGCCGCCCTCGGGAGGCTGGCGGCACTGACGCGGGAACGTGTGCTCGCCCCGGGAGAGGTGCTGTTCCGCCAGGCGGACCCCGGCGACAGCCTGTTCATCATCGCCCGCGGCGCGGTCGCGGTGGTTCGGGAGGAGGGGCGGCGGGGAGGGGAGCCCGCGCTGCTCGAAGTTCTCGGCGGCGGTGACATCCTCGGCGAGATGGCCCTGCTCACCGGCTCCCCCCGCGTGGCCACCGCACGCGCGGTCACGACCCTGACCGTCGGCGAGATCGGACGCGAAGCGTTCGATCGCTTCACGGAGAGCGAGCCCCACCTCCGCGAGGAGATCTGGCGGCGCTTCGCAGAACGTCGCTTCGACAACCACGTCCGTGGCCTCGCCGGCTACGAACAGCTCGACCACGACGACCGGCTCGCCTGGTTCCGGCGCGGGAATCTCGTCGCGCTCGAGACCGGCGAGTCGGTGCCCGGGGAGGGACCGGGGCTGGCGTTCGTCGTCACGGGCTGCCTCGAACGGGACCTGCGGCGCTACGGCGAGGAGACCCTGATTCCGCTGCAGCCGGCCGCGGCGCTCCACGCCACCGAGCCGAGCCGCATCGCGGTCGTCCCCCCACCGTTCGCGCCGGAAGCCGCCCGGACGCAACGGCCGCTCGAGACCGGCCGGGCGCCCGCGCCCGGAGGCGATCCTCAGGTGGGGACGATGGTCGGCCCCGGCAGCTCGAGCAGCTCGCTCACGCTGCCGCCGAACGCCGACGGCGATCCGGCGTAGGCGACCGGATCGACGGGGCCCGGGTCCGGGATCTCTACGACGTCCGCCGCGGTGGAGACTACGCAGTCCCCCTCAGCGCCTGCGCGACCTCGCTCCACCCGGCTGGGTCGGGCGCATAGGCGGCGATGAGGCTCACCCGGTCGGCGAAGTCGTCGCAGCGCGCGCGGACCCCGGCGGCGATCTCGTCCAGCGGGCAGCAGACGGCGACGGCCTCGAGGATCTCGTCATCGATCCGTGCCGCCATCTCGAGCCACTGCCCCCGCTTCGAGAGCCGGTTGAGCTCGGGCTGCAGCTCCCCCCAGCCGCGCGATTCGAGCACGCCGCGGTAGGCGGGCGTCGAGGCGTAGAAGGCGATCTGGCTCTTCACGGAGGCCCGGGCGCGCTCCTGCTCCTCGTCGTTTGCGCCGCTCGCGATCATCACCTGATACGAGATCTGCAGGTCTTTGCGCGTGCGTCCGGACTTTGCGAGTCCACGGTCGAGAGCGGGGAGCGTCGTCTCGCGCAGCGACTCGACGGTGTTGAAGGGGTGCGTGAAGAAGCCGTCCGCCACCTCGCCGGCGACCTCCGTCATGCGGGGTCCGACGCCGGCGACGAAGATCCGGGGGTTCCCGAACGGGTTGGGGCCGGGATTGAAGAAAGGGGTCATCAGCGTGTGCGTGTAGAACTCGCCCCGGAAGTCGAGCCGTCCCCCTTCGTTCCAGCAGCGCCAGATCTCACGGATGGCCAGCACCAGCTCGCGCATGCGGGCAGCCGGCTTCGACCACGGCATGCCGAAGCGCTTCTCGATGTGGGGCCGGATCTGCGAGCCGAGCCCCAGGATGAAGCGTCCCCGGGAGAGCTGCTGGAGGTCGTAGCCGATGTTCGCCAGCAGCATGGGGCTGCGCGCGAAGCCGATGGCGATGGCCGTTGCGAGCTCGAGCCGCTTCGTGTGCGTGGCCGCGAGCACCAGCGGAAAGAAGGGGTCGTGGGGTCCCTCGAAGGTGAAGCCGCCGTCGTAGCAGCCGAGCTCCTCGATCCGGCTCGCAGCGGCGCCGACGGCGCTCAGGTCCGGCTCCAGGATGGCGGCGTCGATCCTCATGGCGGCCCAACAGCTTAGCCGCGAAGCGACGTCGTGCGCGAGCGGTTTCGAGGATCGGGCGCCGCGACGGGGATCGGGCGAGCGTCTCCGTTCCGCGTCGGAGAAGGCGCCCGGGCCGGGGTGTCAGCGAACCTCGTTCAGGTAGTCCGGCAGCTTCGTGGCGTCCATGAACGTGCGCCAGTCGATCGCCCCGGCGCTCTTGACGCGCCCCTCCCAGGCCGCGAGGCGATCGCGGAACACGCGGGGGTCGGAGGTGTCGCGGTTGAGGCGCTTCACGTTCATGGCCGCGACGTGGGTGCCCTGGAGCTCGTCCTTGGCGAGGGCGCGCTTCGAACCCGCGGGGAGGTCCTCCTGCAGGTCGCTGAAGATGAGCATCACGCGGCTGCCGCTTCCCACCTCCGCGAGGTACTCGGAGGCCAGCATGATCGCCCCCGGGATGTCCGTGTGCTTCGAGCCCTGCTCCCGCCTGGCGAACCCGTCGAGCTTGCGGGCCATGGCCAGCTTCTGGGCGTTCGCGTGGGACGGCCGCCGATCGAGGGTGAGCAGCGCCTCGACGTTCTCCTTGTCGTAGCTCTCGCTGTCGATGCGGATCACGAGCAGCGTGTCGCCGGGCACCATGTGGGGGAGGATCTCGCGCTTGATGACATTGACGGTCTCCACCCTCTTGTCGGAGTAGGTCCCGGAGACGTCGATCAGCACGCCGATCGCCTGGTCGTAGCGACGCGAGTCGCTACAGCCGAGCGCCAGCGCCGCGAGCGCGAGGATGGCAAGCGTCCGCTTCATCACGCCACCTCCGGTTCCGAGATCTTGCGCTCACCCGTCGCCTCGTCTTGATCGAGATCGTAGTCCGAGCCGCTCCGCACCATGCGTTCGATCCGGAGCGGGATGGCGACGTAGACGTCGTATATGCTGGGGATCGCGGAGGTGAGGTACCGCGCGAGGTGAGCCAGCATCTGCACGACGTTCCCCAGGGTGTGGAGGGCCGTCACCGCCAGCTGCGCCAGGACGTGCCGCCCGCTGTCGAGGAGCATCTCGAGCGGGATCGCGACCATCGCCAGGATCCACGGCAGCACGAAGCCGAGCACGGCCTGACCGATCACGGGGATCGAGGAGTCGGCCGCCCGGGCGACCACGGTGCTCTCCGAGCCCGCGAGCGAGAGCTTGAGCGCCGCGTCGGCCTCGACGATGTGCTCGCGCAGGATCGCGAGGGAGCTCTCCACCGAGGCCAGGAAGAACAGGCCTCCCACCGATAGCGTCAGGATGAGGCGGCGGCGCGAGGGCGGGACGTTCTGGAGCTTGGGGAAGAGCTCGGTGATGCCCAACATGTCCATCAGGAAGATGCCGACCGCCGCCTCCATCAGGACGATGACCAGCGCAGACACGGTCGACACGGGAAGGCTGCCAATGCGCGCGCCGGCCGGCACCAACTCGGACATGGGCAGGGCGATCAGCTGGAAGTTGATGAAGGCGCCGCCGAGCGCGATGGCCAGCACCAGCAGCGAGATGAAGAACGGCTTGAACGCCGAGTAGACGGCCACGCGCGTCCCGGACGCGCGCTCCTTCACGACCTTCCCGTACTCGTCCACGTAGCGATCGATCTTGGAGGTGGTCTCGAGGGCCTTCCCGACGGAATCCTGCATGCGGCTCATCAGGCTGCGGACCACCTTCCAGTCCGGGCGCATGCCGTTCAGGATGCGGTGTCGCTTCGCGGTGTCCTCGCGATAGGTCTTGAGGGCCTTCTTCTCCGAGTCGCGCATGGATCCCTGGATCCCCTCGAGCACCTTCTTCACGTTGGGGTCCAGGGCCGTCGGGATGTTCGCCACGGCCTCGACCGCGCCGGCCCAGCCCGGAACGTCCGGCGGCGAGTCGCCGCACTTCTTGTAGTCGGAGTCGAGATGCTGGAGCAGGTCGTCGAGCCGGCGATTCAGGGTCGAGTACTGCCCCACCTTCTCGGAGAAAGCCGTGTCGATGCGGTTGAGCTCGCGCTCCACCTTGCCGTGGAGCTCGAGCTCGGCGGCCGCCAGCAGCGACTCGCGACTGCGGGCCTGTAGCGCCTCGGCGCTCGCCGCGCACCAGCGCGCGATCGAACGCAGCCCGCTGTCCAGGTTCTTTCCCAGGCCCCGCAGCACCTGGAGCATGGGATCTCGGGCAGCCCACAGGAAGAGCATGCTGAGCGCGAAGATCACGAGGAGGGACAGGGCCGGATTGTCCGGCCAGAGATAGATCGATTGCATGACTTCCACTCCCGAGCCGTCGGTGGCGGCAACGATGCGTCGTCGGAAGGGCGGAGCGCCAAAAGTGTGCGCCGTATCACGGAAACTGAGCGGCAAGTGCTGCGCAGCCGCAGTGCAACTCCGGCTCCACGGCCCGATCCGGGCGGACGCCTCTCGGTGGCTACTGGCCCTCGAAACGGGGCTTTCGCTTCTCGACGTACGCCAGCAGGCCCTCCCGGAAGTCCTTGCTGCGGAAGAGCGGCAGGAGCTGGAGGAAGACGTGATGGACGTGGTCGTCGAACTGCTCGGAGAGGCCCATGCGCATCATCCGCTTGGCGGCCCGGACGGCCAGCGGCGCGTTGGCCGCGATCTCCTCCGCCAGGGCGCGCGTCTCGCTCATCAGCGCGTCGTCGGGCACCACCCGGTTCACGAGGCCCAGCTCGAGGCACTGCTCCGCCGAGAGCGTCCGGGCGGTGAACAGGATCTCCGCCGTCTTCGCCCAGCCCACCAGACGCGGCAGCAGCCACGTCCCGCCGCTCTCGGGGAGCACGCCGCGGCGCGTGACCGTGGCCGCCAGCTTCGCGCTTGCAGCGGCGATGCGGAGATCACAGCCCAGCGCCAGGTCCATCCCGTAGCCCGCTGCGGCGCCGTTGAGCGCGCAGATCGTGGGCGTGTCGATGCCGTGCAGCACCGACGGCGGCGCCTTGCGCAGGTCGAGGTCCGCGCCCAGGTCGCCGCCGCCGATTCCGGTCCCCGCGGCCGCGTCCTGGAGGTCGAGGCCCGAGCAGAACCCGCGCCCCGCTCCCGTGAGCACGATGACGCGCACCTCGGGATCGCGGTCGTACTCGAGGAGCCGCTCGGAGAGCGCCTCGAGCATCGGCACCGAGATCGCGTTGAGCCGCTGCGGGCGGTTGAGAGTCAGGCGCGCGATCGCGCCGTCCTTCTCGCAGAGCAGGTCGCTCATTCCACGCCTCCCTTCTCTGTCCTCGATCGATCTGCGCGGGTGGGATCATCCGCGAAGCAGCGCGAGGACCTCGGGCTCGTCCGGGAAGCGGCCCTCCGCGTGCTTGGAGAACACCCGCTTGCCGTCAGCGACGACGTCGAAGATGCCGTCGTCGCCCTTGACGAGCTTCGCTTCCACGCCCAGCTCTTCCGCGATTCTGGCCGCCAGACTGGTGGCCCGAGGAAGATAATTTCAGCGAACGCAGTAGGTGATCGAGATTTCCACCGTCGGGCTCCTCCCTCGACAAGGTAACCTCACCCCTCGTGCGGTGACACCCCGCGGCCGGCGGGCGCGCCGCCGGCGGTGCCCGCGGTCCGCTGAGACTGCCCGAACGTCGGTGCTATCGTGAGCGGGGAGGTGGCCGTGGGGACATCGGATCCGGGATCGCGCCTCGATCGCCGCGAGTTCCTGCGCCGGGGAGCTCTCACCGGCGTGGGGCTGGGCCTGCTGCCCTTGTCACCGGCCCGCTCCGAGACGGAGGCGGAGCCCCCGGGCGTCCGCCGCCGGGTGCGGCTCGGCCGCACGGGTCTCGAGCTTCCCGACATCGGCTTCGGGGGCAGCCGCCTGCAAGGCGACGAGGATCTCGTCCGCTACGCGCTCGACCGCGGGATCACGCATTTCGACACCGCCGAGACCTACACCGGCGGCGCCTCCGAGGCCACGATCGGTCGCGCGCTGAAGGGGGTGCGCGATCGCGTGACGATCGCGAGCAAGGTCAAGGCGGGAGCGATCGACTCCCAGGCGCGTCTGATGACGGCGCTCGAGGGAAGCCTTCGGCGCCTGCGGACCGATCGCATCGACCTCTACTTCAACCACGCCGTCAACGACGTGGAACGGTTGCAGAACCCGGAGTGGCCCGAGTTCGTCCACCGCGCCCGGCAGCAGGGGAAGATCCGCTTCGCTGGCCTGTCCGGCCACGGCGGCCGCCTGGTCGAGTGCCTGGACCACGCCCTCGATCACGACCAGATCGACGTCATGCTCGTTGCGTACAACTTCGGACAGGATCCGCGCTTCTTCGAGAAGCTGACCCGGAGCCTCGACTTCGTGGCGCGACAGCCGGACCTGCCCCGGGTGATGGCCCGAGCCAAGCAGAAGGGCGTCGGGGTGATCGCCATGAAGACGCTTCGCGGCGGCCGCCTCAACGACATGCGGCCCTACGAGTCCGGAGGCGCCACATTTTCCCAGGCGGCGTTCCGGTGGGTGCTCGGCGGTCCGAACGTGGACGCGCTCGTCGTCACCATGAAGAGCCGCGCGATGATCGACGAGTACCTGGGAGCCTCGGGCTGGGATGGGCCGCGCCGCGCCGATTGGCCCCTGCTCGGGCGTTACGAGGAGATCGCCGCCGCGACCCAGTGCCGTTACGGCTGCGGCGACTGCGCCGACGCCTGCCCGCGCGGCGTTCCGATCGCGGACGTCCTGCGGTCCCGCATGTACGCTCGCGACTACCGGGATCCGGACCTCGCCCGGGACGAGTACGCGCTGCTGGGTGCCGGCGCGGCGCCCTGTCTCGAGTGCGCGGACCGGCCCTGCGATCGCGCCTGCCCGCACGGCCTGGACATCCCGCGGCTCACCACCGACGCGCATGGGGTCCTCGCCCGGCGTCTCGCCTGACCCGGCGTCTCCCCGGCGGGCATCTCGGGGTCGCGCGGGGAAAGGAGTTACCGCTTTTCGGTAGCTGCTTTCCCAGAAAGGTGTGTGTAAAAAACCTCAAATCACCCATTTCCGGCCTTCGCCGGCGGTCCGGGGGTTCGGCGTGGATCTTGCTAGGCAATGTT